>JAIRLW010000199.1 GCA_031259095.1 Planctomycetaceae bacterium
TTCATAAATACTCTCAAATAAAATATACTATTCCTATGGGATATTATACAAGTATACCGTTTTCCTTTTAAAAACCGGTTTTATATTTTCGTTTAACTCCGCAATTTAAGGTGTTTTTACATTTCAAAAAACAGTTTTCAAAAGGGCTAGGGTATAATACGTTTTGCGGACAATAATTTCCAACGGAATAAAAGGCATAGTTTTTGAAACATGGAGAGTTGAACCTTGCCGCGAACAATTTGCAACGGATTGTTTTGGATTTTACGAAACAGTTTGTGGTACCGGCTCCACATCAATCCGTAAACCCGACGACTATCAGGTTGAATCAATTGATAAAGCGGTGCGGCGTTGGTGTAATAAATTTCGCAACGTTCTAGTTGAATCTGAATCAGTTTGTTCCACTTTTCCTCAAATTCCTCCATTCGCCGAATCATTTCATGAAAAGCGTATTGATCATTATCGGAAAAATTTTTTGGTTTCTTTTTCTGTTCATTCCAACTCTTTCTATCGAGAAGCGACCCGAATTGGTTGACGGTTAAACCGTATCGTCGGATTTCATTTTGCGGCAGATAAATCCGATTGTTTCGATAATCTTCCGCCAGATCGCGCAGAATATTCGTCCATTGGAACGCAATACCACACGCTTTCGCCGCACGAACAACCGGTTCCGAAAAAAGCGGCGCCGTTGTTCCCCAGATTGCCAGCGACGCAAAACCAACCGAAGTTGCCACCTGATGACAGTAATCCGCACAATTTTCAAATGTTTCAAATTCATGCGGTTCGATATCCGATTCAACGCCGTCAATCAGATGAAATAACGGTTCACGCGGAATCTTGAAACGATTAACAATCATCTTCAACGCCGGTAACAATTTCAAACCGGCACAGCCGGGAAATTGTTGTTCCAACTCCTGAAATGCGGTTTCCTGTTCGGCGTCGGCGATGATTGATTGGTCGCCGTTGAGAGAACCAAATGTTGCCTCCAACGCGGCAACCCATTGATTCAATTTTTGTAATTTCCTGCGCGTACTGGTCGGCAATATCGTACCGTTTTGCGGATCAATATCCGGTTGGTCCGCTAAATCATCCGTAAACCGCGTATAAGCATAAAGTATTTCCATCGCCTCACGTTTGGCAGACGGAAGAAGTGAAAACGCAGGAACAAAATTTGATTGGGCGGAACGAGCAACCTGTTGACATAAACGAATGCTCGTTTGAAGTGCATAATCGGACACAGAATATATTCCTTTCTTTTGACTGGATAAAATCAACCGGAATCGAGTAAAATAGTATAACAGAAAAATGAAGCATTTCCAGACATAACCGGAAATATCTAAAAATACCTAGTACCATTTCTTAAACGCAAATTTAATTTATGATTTAAAAATCCCATTGTCCCATTCGTCCCTTTTGTTCCTATCGTCCCTTAAACGCAATTTTAGGGACATTAGGGACGAATTGGGGCAAATAATTTATTTTTTGGAGGTTCCCTAATATTTAACTTCCCCTCTTGCTTTGATTATTTTACTTTGATAGAATACTGCGATTCGTTAAAAATTTCCGATAATTTGGGAAGTTCGCAGTGAAATTTCCCAATTATTCTGTAGTTTTCACCCTTAATTTAATTTCAAAAACTTTTCATGTCACAAGATCAAGTTCAACAACCGGAAAATGCGGCGACGGAATCTTCTGAACGTCCGCAATCCCAACAACAGGCTCCTCAGGTTCGGTTCGACGATTCAAAAGTTACGGCAACTTACGCCAACTTTTGCCGTGTTACCGGAACGCCCGAAGAACTCATTATTGATTTCGGTCTTAATCCGCAACCGGTCGGATTTCCGACAACGCCTATTGTTGTTACAGACCGTATCGTTACCAATTTCTACACCGCCAAACGTATGTTGTATGCCCTCCAGACAACAATTCAACGGCATGAACAAACATTCGGCGTTCTGGAAATTGACGTTCAGAAACGAGTTAAACCGCAGTAATAATCAGATGGAATGTTAATGGTAACAGTATCTTAGCCCGTCCTGTCGGGGCGGGCAATGAATTAAAAAAATGAATTACAAAATATGAAACGCTCCTATTGGGGCGAAATGCTGATATTATGGCGTGGCAGGGAATTAAAGGACACGACGCTGTTTTGCAACGGTTTCAGCGGGCGCAACAACGCGGACGTTTGGCGGGAAGTTTTCTTTTTGTCGGGCTGTCCGGTATTGGAAAACGTATGTTCGCTATTGCTCTTGCGAAAGGTTTTCTTTGCAAAGGGAATAACGATTCCGGTCTTGAACCGTGCGGCGTTTGCGATTCCTGCCGACTGTTTGAAAGTGCGGAACGAACGGAAAAAACTGAAAAAGGAGAAAATATCAGCAACACAAAACCTGTTGCGTCGGAAAACGAAAAAAAGTCGAAAAAAAGTAAAACCGCTAAACCAAACGAAACAAAAGAAATCACCACAAGAGAATTTGTTTCGCCGCATCCCGATTTATATTACGTTTCCAAACCGCCCGATAAATCGTTTTTACCGTTGGAACTGCTGATCGGCGGCAAGGAACATCGCGGTCAATCGGGATTGTGTTATAATATATCCCGAACTCCGTTTCTTGGTCATCATAAAGTTGCGATTATTGACGACGCCGATTTTCTCAACGCCGAAGGTGCTAATGCGTTACTTAAAACGTTGGAAGAACCGCCGTCGGGTTCTCTTCTTATTCTGATTGGAACTTCGACCGCAAAACAACTTCCAACCATTCGGAGTCGTTGCCAGATTATTCGTTTTGCGCCGTTATCTCCGCAAATTCTTGGTTCGCTTTTGGTGGAACAAGGCGTTGTATCGACCTTAGAACAATCATTGACGTTAGCCCGACGTGCCGGAGGAAGTCTTGATTTGGCAAAAGATTTTTTCGACGATAATATTGAAACAATTCGGAATGAATTACATAGTGCGTTGACTCACCAACATTTGAATTCCGTTGCCTTAGCCGTCAAGTTGAACGAATTTATTGAGAAAGTCGGTAAAGAAGCGCCGTTACGTCGTCGCCGACTCCGATTACTTTTCAATCTGGCGATTGATTTTTTTCGGGAAAAAATGAAAAAATCCGAAGTTCCCCGACAAAATGAGGAAACGGTTTCACATCGGGAACGTTATAAAAACAACGCCCAACAAGCCGCTCGACGTTTAGATCGGACGCTGGAGGCTCTCGAACATATCGACCGTAACGTTAATATCCCTTTTATCGTGGACGCATGGTGTGCTGACCTTATTAAGTAATTAAGTAAGAGTAATCGAATGAAACTATTAGGAAACGCTAAAAAGACTATTTGTCAAAATTCGATTTCAGTCGATCAAAAAAATTATTGATTACAAAACTAATTATTGTGCAGCCCAATGAACCAGATTTCGGACTAAATTTTGAAACGCTTCGATTTCAAAATCTTTTTGATGTCCGAGAGCGGTAAAGGCGATTCGTGTTTTTCCGTACATCCGTGTCCAGGTGAGCGGGACATTTTTTCGTTGTGAAGATGAAGCGGTTTGATAAATGGTTGCATCTTCTTTAACCGGTTCGGTATAGTACAAGGAACCGACGCTATGCCAGCGTGTCGGCGTAACCTCTTTCAAAATCGGAGAATCGGATTGAGCCGCAACATTTTCTATCTCACTACCGAGTTCGTCTTTTCCGTGACCATGATAATTTCCGCCGAGAACATCACGATCAAATTCGCGCCAGTTTTGGCTGTGTTCCGGCAATACTTTTGCACTTGACACAAAAGCGTGGCACGCTGTCCGCAAACCGACAAGACCACGACCGGATTTAACGAATTTTTTAACTTTTTCAAGTTGTTCTTTCGGCAACGCAAGACGTCGAATATAAACGACAAGAACATCGGCTTTATCCAAAACGTCGATATTCGGAAAATTCGCCGTACCCTGACCGTGCAGAATGACCACATCCCACCCATTTTCCTTGCCTAACCGTTGCATCATTGGCGGCAAAAGTTTATCGGCGTCGTAATGATCATCGCTCACCATAACCGCAACAAGAAGTTTTTTCGTTTCATTTTCCGGCGATTGAGCGTAAAGCGGAACTGAAAAATATAACAACAATAAAAAAAATGTCCTAAAAACAGATCGCATGGAAACTCCTAAAAAAATAGTTTGAAAGGTAATTTGTAAATGTTGACGGTTTTTCCGCAAAATTCGGGAATGTTCACGAATCGGCATGAAATGACCGCGCGAAACCATCAAGGGGGTAAAATATACCAAAACAAACAAGAGAACACAAGCGATTAGGAGCAATCCTTTTCCATTAGGGAACTTCTAAAAACTTACTTTTTGACAGGATTTACAGAATTTACAAGATAAAAATCAAATAAAATCCGGTAAATCATGTTTATCCTGTCAAGAAAATTGTATTCGTCAGTGGT
>JAIRLW010000364.1 GCA_031259095.1 Planctomycetaceae bacterium
GTCCGCCAAGCGCACGCGGTGATACACTGCCGTTGCCCAACGCAAGAAGAGTTCGGTAAATAGAAAAAGAACTATCAATCATTTTTTTTGTGCCGAGCGTGAACGCTTCGTTGAAGTTATCGATTTTAATAACCGATTTTTCCATACTCAACAGCAAACCGCGATCAGAGTTGAACCAATCTTTTGAATCAAGAACCAACAGATTGACGGTTTCGGTATTTCCTTTTTGGTCTTCGAGTTGTAAACGCACGGAAATGATTCTTTCGGCAATACCGGCTTCTTTCTGTTCTTCGGTTAGCGGAATCGGTTGGACGATTTGTAATGTTTCGCTGAAAATGTACGGAATATCGACGCGGTCGCCGACATTCTGAAACTGTACCCCTTCCTCGTCAACAACACTGAACGAATTTTTTACGAGAACCGGTTGAGCATTCAGTAACTTAACAGCGGTTACTGTTTTGCCCGCCAACAGCTGTTTTGCTTTTTCGTAATTTGTTCCGAAAAAATCTTTCGAAACGTTTTCGATTATTGGTTCGACTTCCCACGCTAAACCCAACGCCGTACTGCCGACAGGGGCTTTCATTGAAAGCACACCAAGTTCGGGAATAATCCGTATAGGTTTCAATTCGACGTCAATTGTTGATTCAGTTCCATTCTTTTTGAGAATAACAAGTTGAACAGATTTTAAGTTGCTATTAACTTTTCGCAAAATGATTTGCGGTAGTTTTAGCGGGTCAAAATCCGTAACTCCGTCAACGCTCAAAATCCGATCTCCCACTTCGATTCCCTTTTTTACGGCGTCGGAATCGGGAAGCGCCGACACAATCGCTCCCATTTTGAAATGAACGCCGATTTCTTTCATGGGAATTGCCGGAATAGTGATCTCAAAGGTTTTACCGGTTTCTCTGTTAATAAATTCGCACAAAAATGATTGGTCAAAAAATTTTAACTGTTTATCCATGTATTCCGCATAATTTTCAACATCCTCAAACCGTCTTTCAACAGCGGCGTCGTTAACGGCTTTGATACGTAAATTAGGTTGTTTTAACAACTGGAGCGTTTCCTTTGAATAATGTTTTTCCCAACTCTTAATGACCGGATTCTTGGCGGAATCCAAATCCAAGGTCGGCAATGAACTAATTCCGATCAGAGGAATCAAATCATTTTTCCGTTTTCGCGGAATCATTGTTTTTTCAATTTTTTCAGATTGTTGCGATTTTTCAGCGGATTGTTGCAATTGAACATTATTTTCATTTTGCCGTTCGATAGTCAATTTGATTCCGTTGGAGCCTCCGACCATTGCCATACTAATATCGTTGAAGACGCGGGCAGGGGAATCGTTAAGGGCAATGATTTTATCACCGGTTTGGAGATCGGCTTCCCATGCGGGCGAGCCCGGCACGATGCTGCCGATTGCCGGAGCGGTTTCTTCGATACCGACCATGTAGGCCGCTGTTGCACAAACAATCGCAAACAGAAAATTCATCACCACTCCGGCAACAATAATCGCCAAACGTTGCGGAACATTTTTAGCCAGATAACTGTCTGGAGCAAACACTGCTTCGTTTAATTTTTCAAGATCAGCGGAATTGGAAGCGGAATCAGAATCAGAATTAGAGACAACATTTTCTGTTATGGATTCCGGTTGGGAAGTTTGCGAAGTTTGACTGGTTAATTTAGCGCGTTCCATTTCGGCGCGAAGTTGGCCGGGGTTGTCTTCCTGACCAAGCATTTTGACATAACCGCCGAGTGGAAACATACCGAGTCCATATTCGGTGTTTCCCCATTTGAACTTGAAAAATTTGAGTCCCCAGAAATCGAACCAGATATAAAATTTTTCACACCGAACACCGCAAAGCCGTGCGGCTGCGAAATGACCGAATTCGTGGACAACAATCAAGGCGTTAATTCCGAGAATGACGAGGAGGATATTGACGGTTACCGTCCAAATGGTTGACCAAGTTGACCAAATGGAAGTGGTTGAATCTGCGGCAACAGTACTAAAAAGGGTGAATACTACATCCATTGTTCGAAAATATTCCTTTCTTGCCCAATCGTTGGGCGTACACGTTTTATGGGGTTAATCGCTCAGTTTGGAGTTGCGTCTTATTTCTTTAAGACAAAGATGGCGACATTATACTAGATTTCAAAACCAAATAAAGAGCGGGGCGCTTGGCATGGACAGTTTGGGGAAAATTTCTAAAAATATCTTTTGGCTGACACAACTTTGTCTAATAAAAATTATTTGTCAAAAAGATTATTTGTCCCATTAGTCACTATTGTCTCTCATGTCCCTAAAAAAATTCCTAAAGTGTGTTGACACTCCCTAATGTTCACAAGTAGTTGTCAAACTGGGTAAAAAATTTTCTGATTATTTCCCCAAAAATAGGAAACAATCAGGAATTTCCAAAGCAAAACGGTAGGCAACACTAATTGCCGTCCGCACACAGGATCAAGTCGGCGAGTACGCCGACGCAATGTTTTGGCGAAATATTGCCTACCACCTACATAAATTAACAACCGGCCAGTGAACGTTAGGAAATTTTTTAAACGCCCAAAATCGCAATGGAAAAACCGTTAGAAACAGGTCTTGCAACAAATGACCTATTTCGTTAACATTCGTCGCAGGAATTGACGTTGTTCGTGTTTTTTTAACCGAAAATTCCATTAAATAATTGAGAACCTCTAAAAACTTCGACTGAAATCGACCAAACTCGATTTTAGTCGAATTGGGTCGATTTCGGTCGATCAAAAAACAAGTTTTGAAATATATCTGTACTTTCCTAAAAGTACAGATATTAAACACTGTAAATTAAGGTTTTTTTAATATTACACGTACTTTTACACTAATATAAAAGAGGCGTAATATAATCAGTGGAGTTTTTGTTTGAGGTTAAAAAAGTATTCGCCCTGAAAGGGCAACATAAGCCAGCCCGCCGCAACGCGGCGGGTAAGAATCCCCAATAAAATCGCCCTGAAAGGGCAGTAT
>JAIRLW010000418.1 GCA_031259095.1 Planctomycetaceae bacterium
AGCAAGAAAAAATTCGCGAATAAAACGGTTCTCTAACGGCTTCACTCCAAAAAAATAACGAAATAAAAACAAAATCTAAACTGCTGCATAAAAATTCCCGTTTTTAGAAGTTCCCTTAAGTATAACATATTTCAGTCCATTTTACAAGAAAAATTGTTATCCCACTTTCCAACGGCTAACCGTTCGTTCTGTTTCACTAAATTCTGCGCCGACTTTCACTAAGTTTCGTCCGTCGGCAGTGTAAGGAATTAAATAACCTTTGGAATCTATTTGGGCAAGCGCGTCTTCCGCCGTGCCGTGATTCGCCATCTTAAATTCAAAAACAAAAATCGTCTTAGACGTTTTAACCACCGCATCGGCACGTCCCGCCGAATCTTTCACTTCCGTTTCAACAAATTGACCCATCAGCGTTATCAGTAAGTAAAAAATAAGTTGATAATATTGTTCGTCTTTTTTTTCATTCTTCATCTTCTCATAAGAAATACTCGCATAAAACGCGCGGATCATCGTCATAAAACCGTCCACATGATCCGCCTCAAGTTGTTTCACAAAAGCAGACGCCGAAAAATTCTGTTGAATAAGATGTTGCGGAACATAAGTCGGCAACAAATCATTCAAAAAACTATACTTCACTTCTTCATTCGGAAAACCTAATGTGTATTCGTTATATTTCGTATCATAATCTTTAATCGTGAGATAGCCGCTTTGATACAATATCGGAACTGGATTATAATATTCGGGACGGTAATCATTAATCGAGTTAGCCGGAATGACCACATCGTTTTCTAAACTCTTAATTTCAAAATTGCCGTTGTGAAGCATTTGGATAAGAAATGTCGGCGTACCGGTCGAATACCAATAGTTGCGAAAATGACCGGCATCGAATGTGTTGAACAAACTAAAAGGATTGTACATCCCTTCCGTGTCTTCGCAAAAATGATAACCGTTAAAATGTTTTTTCAATTGCGCAAGTGTTTCTTCATACGATAATTCAACTTCTTCTGACAACTTTTTAATTTCCGGTTGAAAATATCGGATCAATTCCGTTTCTGAAATTCCGCAAATGCCGGCAAATTTTCGGTTCAAACTAATATCTTTCAAATGATTCAAATCACTAAAAATACTAATCTTAGAAAATTTAGTAACTCCGGTAAGAAATACAAAACGTAAATAAGCGTCGGCACTTTTCAGAACGCCGTAAAAACCTTTCAAAATATCACGCATTGATTGATTAATCTCCGCATTGTCCAATGTGTTGATCAAAGGTTTATCGTACTCATCCACCAGAATAACAACTTTTCGTTCCGTTTTTTCATAGACGCTGCGAATCATTGATTCAAATCGTGTCGCCGGATCACGATCTTTGACAGTCATTCCCCAATGTTTTTCTAACGTATCTAAAATCACATGAATACGTCTCAAAAGAGAATCGGCGTCAGTAAGGATTCCCACATTCATATCAATGTAAAAAACAGGATATTCCAACCAATCCTTTTCCAATTCGGCAATCACTAAACCTTCAAAAAGCTCCTTCTTGCCAAGAAAGTATGCCTTCAGCGTCGAAAGAAAAAGACTTTTACCAAAACGACGAGGACGACTAAGAAAATAAGGCGCATCGGTTTGAGCAAGTTGATAAATGTACGACGTTTTATCGACATAGATATTTTCGCCTAAACGGAGTTTTTCAAAATCCTGCACGCCAATCGGTAATTTTCTATCATGTGACATAATAAGTTCCTTTCATATTAGTGTTAAATTTATTATCCTAACGATTTTGTACGGAAAAGCATAATGAATGTAACGTTGTTGGGCGTGTTGTTTTTTAGGGTTGGTTGTGTCCCGGATGGTGCGGTATTCACATTCGCTCGACCGTTTCAATACCGAGAAGTTCCAACCCTTTTTGTAATATTCTGGCGGTTAAGTCGCAAAGCAGGAGTCGGCTTGTTTTGAGGTTGTCATCGGACGCTCTCAAAACCGGACACTGTTCAAAAAATACGGAATATTTGTTCGCTAATTCAAAAAGATACGCGGTGAGAAAATTCGGACGATAATCTCGAAGAGCTGCGTCAATGGCTTCGCCGAATTTCAGCAGTTCCAACGCTAAAGCTCGTTCCGCCGGTTCGGTTAGGGAAAGCGTTTCGGTTTTTTTTCGTATTTCCTTGACGTCAATATTTCCTTTAACAAAAATACTTTGAACGCGGGCAAAAGCGTATTGCATATAAGTTGCCGTATTTCCGTTCATGGCAAGCATTTTATCGTAACTGAATACATAATCGCTTTCACGGTTTTGCGACAGATCGGCGTACACAATTGCGCCGATACCGATACGTCGCGCGGTTTCGAGTTGTTCCGATTCGGAGAGAGCGGATTTATCGTTGGACTGAACAATTTCCAACGCACGTTTTTCGGCTTCGTTGAGTAATCCGTTCAATCCAACGGTATCACCGCTTCGAGTTTTGAACGGTTTTCCGTCTTCGCCCAATACGGTACCGAATTTAATATGCGTTAATTCAACATGTTTGATTCCTGCGAGACGCACTGTTTTGAAGAGATGTTCAAAATGCAGTGATTGCCGGAAATCGACCACATATAAAATTGCGTCCGGTTTAAAAGTTTCCAACCGGTAACGTATTGTTGCCAGATCGGTTGTTCCGTACAAAAACGCGCCGTCTTTTTTGCGGATTAACATTGGAACATCTTCGCCGTCGAAAAACACTCCAATGGCTCCGTCCGTTTCCCGTGCAATGCCGCGTTGCAATAAATTGTCAACAACATTGCCGAGCATGTTATGATAAAAACTTTCGCCCAACGTATAATCGAACGAAATATGCAACCGTTGATAAATTCGGTTAATTTCGTCCATTGAATAAGGCAGAACTTCGTTCCATATTTTGAGATTATCGACATTTCCGGCGTGTAGTTTTGCGGTTTCCGCTAGGACTGCCGTTGCGATTTCTTCATTGGGTTCATCCACTTTTTGACGGACAACACGGTAAACACGACTAAGTTCTTCGACCGGATTTTTTTGATACGATTCCTGATCTAAAAAATTTCGATAACCGTAAATAATCATTCCGAATTGCGTTCCCCAGTCGCCGAGATGATTATCGGTGATCACGCGATGCCCTTGAAATCGTAACATTTGAGCGATGGCGTTACCGATCACCGTGCTGCGGACATGACCGACATGCATCGGTTTAGCGACATTGGGACCGGAATAATCGACAATATAAGTTTTTTGTTCCGACGGTTCAATAAACGCAGCGCCAAGCCGATTTTCATCGTCCATTGATTTTTGTAACATTTTGATTAAAAATTCATTCCGTAACCGGAGATTGATAAATCCTGGTCCGGCAATTTCCGGCGGTTGACATAAATCATTAATGTCCAATCGTGCAACAATTTCTTTGGCAACCTGATGCGGAGATTTTGACCATTTCTTTGCCAACGGCATGGCGAGATTGGCCTGAAAATCGCCAAACTTAGCGTCTTGTGAAGGACGAATCAAATCAAGATAAGTTTCAGGATGGTCAACAAATCCTGTCAATGCCGAAGTAAAACGGTTTTTGAGTATATTTAAAATCATGGAACCAAAAAACAGCCAACGGCTGAATTTAATATTGGGTAACTTCTAAAAACTTGTTTTTTGATCGACCGAAATCGACCGAAATCGACCCAATTCGACTAAAATCGATTTGGGTTGATTTCAGTCGAAGTTTTTAGAAGTTCCCATTTATTTAATAAAAGGATTTCGCGGTATTTTTTTCAATCACCTTATTTTTACCTTATTTTTTTTACAAAACAACCTCAGTAGCGCTAAACACAAATTTGATTTAAAAAATCATTTATCCCATTTATCCCATTTATCCCATTTGTCTCTATTGTCCCTTAGCCCAAATTTTAGGGACAAGAGAGACCTTAGGGACAAGAGGGACATTAGGGAACCGTTTAGGTTCATTGACGGCGTCCTGTAATTGTTTCGCCCTGTCCGCCGCCTTTTCTACAGGACTTTTAGACGCTTCTTGAATTTTGTTAATATAATCCAATATATTTTCATGTTCTTGTACTGTTTTTTGTAACGACTCTCGATAATCGTCGGTTGCCTGCTTTAGCCTTCGTGTATTTTCCTCTGCTTCCTCTGTTGTTTCGGCAGTAGAAGTCCACCACCAAACAATCGCCGACAATCCCGCAACTATTAAACCAAGTACAATAAGTATCGCACCAATTCCTGTTGACCCTAACAAATATGTCCATAAATTGTTTACTGTTCCTTGCGCCGTTGCCCAGCCCCATGTTGCAGTAATTATTGTTCCTAGCATTGTTACAACTCCGGCAAGACCCTGATAAATTAAACTTGATTTTACAAGCGCCATAACATACGATGTTGATATTCCGATTGCCGTTAATTTAACGAAACATAAGCCAAGTAATACAAGTAACGCGGTCAAAACTGCTATTGTTCTTGTAACTCTCATCGGAATATCGCCCAAAGTCTTGTTAATTGATTGCCCCCAATTTTGTACGTCTTTTAATAAATCGCTAAATATGCTAGATAATATTGAGAACGGTACATTTTGTATTGCAAAAATAGCTGACTTAAACGCTTCCATTTGAATTGTTGTTTCAGCAACATTCATTGATAATGTTCCAACATTTTCAGTTGCTTCACGAATTTCGGCGTCTAATATGCTTGCCTCCGCTCCTTGACTTACAAGTTGTTTTTTTAAGTCTTTTAACTTCTGTACTTCTTTTTGTGCTTTTAGTACATTATTTATAGTCGGCTCCATATTAAGAATGTCATTTGCCACGCCTTGTCCAAGTCTTTCAACTGTGTCTCTCAACGTTTTGGCGGCTTTGTCCGCTTCATTCCAAATATTCGTTGCTTCTGTAAGTTGGTCAAAACCATTAGCATTTGAAAACCGATCTTGTGCTTTTTTTACTGCGTCAAGGGCAATAGAATACCCATTTGCGGCATCTTCAAGATTTTTCATCGAAGGCGTCGCATTTCCGGCAACTTTTGCTATACTATTAACAGAAGCGATGACATCTTGAGCATTCTTTGTTAAATCTCCGATGTCTGCTGAAATTCTAAGGGCTAATTTTGTGATTGTCGCCATTTTTATAAAAGGATTAAAAAAATGAAATTTATCAGTAAAGGACCGGAAGCCGATTGGCTTGCTATAATTCTTATTATTATATTTGCAACACTTATTGTGTCTGCTTTTATTTGTATGGGATATAATTATGAATCAAACTTTTTTTTCTTTAGATGATCTTTCCATATCTTGCTAACAATGCTTTGATGTTGTTTACTTCTTGATTTTCTGTTTCTACGCCTTCAACTATCCTCTTAAACCGCAACAAAAAGTCTTCTAATGTTAGTTGTTGTTCGGGCATTTTTCCGGTATTCACGGCAATAATTGTGTTGCTTAATTCGTGGATTGCCTGAACAATGCTCGCGGTGTTGTAGTCAACCCGCTCCATGCCAAACGGGCCGACTACCATTTTATAACGTTTCCAAGACTGGTATTCCCGTGCGGTAATCCGGTCTTGTAACTCTTCAACAGGGATTCC
>JAIRLW010000428.1 GCA_031259095.1 Planctomycetaceae bacterium
TCGGCGGGCATTGTGTCCGGTAATACGGTTGTTTTCGTTTGCCGAAAACGGTCGATCACCAAATTCCGAGCGGTTCGGTAAGCCCAAGCACGTGGTTGGGTGATGGAGCGGCGATGTTGCTTGAAGCATAGAAAAACTTCCTGCACCACATCGTTTGCCGCATCGGAATCCGACAACAGCCGCGCCGCGTAACGGCGAATACATTCATACAATAAAGGATCGTCAAACATGTTTGCGTTGGAATTCCTGTCAAAGAGTCAACTTTTTGATCTCCCGAAAACATAGACGGGAAAACGAAAACTTTCATAGAAAAAATTTTCTCAAAAATTATTGTCCCACACTGAAGATTTTAGGGATAGTAGGGACATAAGGGATAAATGAGACGAAGAGATCAATAATCCTTAGTTTCTAATGTCCCTATTGTCCATCCTGTCCCATTTGTCCCTAAAATTTTTAGGGTAGAGACAAGAGTATTACGATTACTTATACTTTGAACGGTAACAAATTACCTTAGCCCCTATCGGGGCTATAAGATTATCGTAATAAACAAAACAGATAGTTACGTTAAAATCTCCAAACTTGTGTTGTGACAGAAAACGGCATTCCGTTCTGCACGGATTCCAACTCGACAAAAAAGGCGATATGTCCGGACGTTGGTTTTTTTACCGTAATCACGCCGTCTTGCACAGGCGATGATTCCCATTTTGCCGACTGGAAATTTTTAGATTCGGACACGGCAGTCCAAAGAATTTTTTTCGATTCAGGAATCTCCGTTTCAATATAAATTTGATATTCTGAATCTTTTTCTGTTAATGTCCAGTCCAATTGAGGCAATTCTCCCGCCGAGGCGATATGTTGCGCAAATACTGAAGCCGAATTAAGTAATTTGAGAAAACTTTTTCCTTTATCGAGTTCATGTTCTTCATTGGGAAGCGTCAAGAGAAATTTGTAACCTTGAATATTATCCCAGTAATATTTTGTTGCGTCCACAGGCCAATAGGGATCGTTGGAACCGTGAATCAATAATTTCGGAACAGTAATACGGGAAAGATAAGTGTCAGGATCAATCATTTTCATCACCTGAACATTATATGGTGAAGGACTTTCGTCTTTTTTGAAAAGTCCCCGATCCGTATAATCATGAATACGCGGACTGAAATCACCCCATGTTTCAATATGACCTTCGAGTTGTTTCGGCAAATTAAGATTATTGTACACAATAGGAACCAGCGCTGCGATTCGCGGGTCTTTCGACGCTCCGGCAAGCCATGCTGTCCAACCGCGTTTCGACGCACCGCCAATAATGAAACTATCAATATTATACTTAAATTCTTGTTTGATAAACTGTTGAGCCGTATCCATCGCACGGAGTACGCTTTTCGTCATCGGTAACAATAAAGCCCATGTCGGGTCTTGGGTTTCGATGGCTTTAAGCAATGTTTCGCCGATCAGAGCATCTTCGCGAAAACCTGTACCTTTATTGTTGGGATCAAGCGGTTGATTGGGAACCTGAAACACAACCACTGTCGGCATTGCGGTTTTGAAGGCAAGCATTTGCGCCATCATCATATTCTTTTGATCGGGTTCTTTACCGGTTGTACCGCCGCCGATATAAAGCAGGGCAAAGTCGGTATAAACAATTTTTTCTGGAATAACCACAAGAACATGATGTTGCCACAAAACACCATGCCATGTTTGCGAGGTCATTTCAAGCAACACCATGTTATTGGTAATTTTTTTAACAAATTTCCATTGATAGGAATCATCTTTTTGTTGCAAATATTTGTCAAATTCCGTCGGAACAGACGACAAGGTCTGCGCCGACACGGCATTGGAAAACAGGGAAAAAACAGCAAACATTCCGCATAACACGGCAACGAATAAAACTGTTTTGAAACTTAACAAGTTACAGCGACAATCTTTTCGAACACACATAAAAATCTCCTTAAAGTAACAGAAACAAAAAAATTAACGACAAACACGGATAATACAGGAACATAAGCGTACATGATTTTTTGTAATAAATCAATAGGCACAATCCGGTTCTAACATATTTTCGATAGTCATCGGAATATTGGCGATTATCGATTTTCCGATTGTTTCGGGATTTAGACGGTAATCACAGGCAGGCGATAGTTGATAATTGAGATTGGGTAGTGGAGAGCGCCGCAAGCGGAATTTGATCACAACATTGTGATATCTCCGCTATCGCCTACCTTTATTGAGTTATTCTCCCAATCCGAAATAATCAGGGTTTTGTTAATCCGATACCGGTGGTTAAAACCGCCGACTACATTCTTGCATTATTGACGCACTAGACGTTCCAGACGTTACATGGGATAAAAATTATCTGATTATTTCGGAATTTTGGGGGCAATTGTTTACGTCCCAAAAGGTGAAATAATCAGAATAATTACCCATTTTTTAGTTGATAATTGAGAGTGAATAATGAAATAGGAATGTTGCCGTCTTCTTTCACTATTCGCTTTTTTGTTAGTTACGGTAATGACGTAACATTCCCATCGTCAATATCAGCGAGACGTGCTAAAACAGTCGGAGTAACTGTTAAGGAAAAAGTACGAACAGACCCATCGCCTAGACAGAAATTCACAACACTGCCGTGATAACTGCCAAATCCTAAGTCTGCAGGATCAAAATCAGACAAATCACCAGGATTACCAGAGAAGTAACCGAGAGACTCTTTTTTCTGTATCAAGCCAAAATCTCGGCTGCCAGTCGTCGGCGCCGATCCGTCATTGGTGGCATGGATAATTCGTACCACTTGGTTAGTTGAATCGCCGCAAGTAAACAAATAACTTCCATCCCATTTACCGGCATCGCCGCTACTACCCACACCCATAGCTGTACTAAACTGAGTGGTAGGGGTATCAGTACCACCTTCATTTTTTATTTCGGTCGTAGGAATATGTTTTTCACCTAAAATAAGTTGATTTGTTGTACCATCCTGCCATCTTGAAAAATTCGTGGGCAACGTATATTGCTTATAAACTTCATCATCTGTTGAAAATCCGCCACCGGGCAAACCGCTTATTTGGGCAAGAGTAAACGGCATTCGATACCTAGGGTCGTTACCAAATTTCCATTGATCGGGACCAGTAAATGCTTCAACTAACGCCATGAAGACTGCAGCGAAAGAATCGGCGTCGCTCGCTCGGTAACGCAAAATTGTTGCGTAATCCGACAACGGACCGCCTTGGATATTGGTCGCAGTTTCATCGTAGATTTGCATACCGCTTCGCCGTGACGGGCATTTGAGAATGGCGACGCTGCCAAGCTGTTGCTTCTCCGCAGGAGTTGCCATCCGCCAAATTCCTTCTTGTGATCCGGCTGTACTGCCATTGTCATTGTCCAAACATCTGCCAAGACCATTACCATCGGCGGTGGGAGATGAAGCGGGACCATTTTTCAACAACTCATATTGTGCCCCTTGTTCGTAGTACGGCATCAGAAACACAAACAAACTGGCGCGGCTTGGTCCCAATCCAACTGGCGGAAGAGCTTCATGGGCGCTGTGGAAGTTGTGAATACCGAGACCGAACTGCTTCAAGTGGTTGACACATGTCATTCTCCGTGCGGCTTCCCGCGCCATTTGAACGGCAGGCAATAGAAGTGCGATTAACATGCCGATAATCGCAATCACCACCAGAAGTTCGACCAACGTAAAGCCGAACCGTGAAGAACGGGCAAGAGTTGAGAATTTTGCGGAAAAATCGTTGGAAAACCAACATTTTCCACTCTCCGTTCTTAACTTTCTTCTACATAGTGCCCCCCCCCCCTCGTTTGCCCATTTTAACATCGAATTTTTCATCCATAACTTCACGAAAAATTCAATCAAACATTTTACGACATTTTTCATTGTTATTCTCCTTATTTTCTAAGGTTTTACCAAAATAATTGCGAAACGTTGCCGAAAAAAACGGCAAAAAAGCATATCGCAATCAAATCAAAATCACATTTTATGCCAAACTAGACCAATTGTCAAACAAAAAAATTTCTTTTTTGACAGATTTCCAAAAAATTGTCAGAGTTATTTTGGAATTTGAGAATTTCAATGGGAATCTCTAAAAATATCATTGCCGAAAAATTTTTGATTCTTTTGATTAGTCGATTATTTGTTCCATTAATCCCTATCGTCCCTTCACGCAATATTTTGCGAAATAGGGACATTAGAGACGATAGGGACCAATGGGACAGGGAATCGACGCAACCGTAGGTGAAAAGCTTTCGGCGAAAGGTTGACTTGAACGATTCCCAATGACCATTTTTTATTTGTATCAGTTCACACTGCCTATTTTATCCAACCGGAAAAACCGAAATTTTTATGAAAAAAAAGAATTTATTTTCGACAATAAAACCAAAGTAAGAACAACACTTCTTTCCGTAAAAACCGATAATTGAAAAGAAGTACTTTTTTATCTTTTACTTTGTCAGACGAGTCGTTCACGACCACAAATTTCCACCGAATAGGGATTTAGGAAAAGGATTTCTCAATGGTAATGATAATAAAAAAATATTGCCGTTTCCTGTTTGGAATAAGTTTGGTCTTTGCTTTTTTTGGTGTAACGGCTTATTCTCAAACGTCTTCTTCGTTTTACATGGGACAGTCGGCGTCTTATCCTTATCCTGAATTACCCGCTTCGCGTGTGACGGAAAAACAGCATTGGTTTCGGCAGCCGGAATCGGATAGGATGTTTTCTGACGGAATGTTTTACGATTATAATTATTATTACTACAATCATCGTGAACAGAACAACGGAAACGAAAATAGAAATGGAAATGAAATAAAACATTCTCCGACGATTCAAGTTGCGAAACCGGCGGCGAAATCCGCTTCCAATGTTAAAGAAGTTACGGAACCCAATGACTCAAATGCCAACGGCGCGGCAACTTCCGAAAAATCTATTACTAAATCTGTTACTAATTCTGTTACAGAAAAATCATCGCGTCATTTGTCGGTTCAAAATAAAAATAATTTTTGGAATCGTGAATTACCTCAATCTTGGAGACCGCCGACAGTTCCGAGCATGATTGGCGATAACACGTCCATTCCGGCGCGGGTTTTGTCCTATCATTTCTGGACAACAGAAAAAGTTGCGATTCCTAATCCGAATTACAATCCGACGCTGGAGTTTTATAATTACGGAATTGACAATATTGATTACCATTCTCAATCATCGCGGCAATTGAAATACGATAACCGTCAATATATTGACATTGACGAAGCGGTTCAACGGACGGAAGTTATTCCGACGCCGGTAACGCCGTCGATGTTTGTGACGTCGCTTAATGTTGCGGAAAATTTCAACGCCGAAGTGATGAATCGGTTTTACGTTGATTTACGGCTTTTTGACGGAGCACAGAGTTACGGTATTTCGGGGAACCGGAATTCTATTGCTGTTGCAAAAAAAGATATAAGCCGTTTGACGTTTGCGTTTGAAAGAAGAATCGGACGCCGACATTCGGTGGAGTTGCGGCTTCCTGTTGTTTTAGTTGGACTGAAATCGTCGCAACATCTTGTCGGAACAACAGAACCGGAACAGGATACTGAATTGGGCAATCTCAGTTTAATTTACAAAAAGGTGATGTACCGAACGCCTCAAGTTACGTTTTGTTGGGGAATCGGACTTAATATTCCGACGGCTCCCGATGTTCAACTGAATTATGTTCCTGATTTTGGGCGTGATCCTATTCGTGGAACAATTGAAAACCGTAAAACAAGTTTTGTTCCTTATGTCGGATTTCAGTGGGAACGCGGTCAAACGTTTGGACATCTTCTCGGACAACTTGATTTTGCTCTTGGAAAAAACCATTGGCAATTCACTGACAACCGTTACGGATTAACGAATTATGAAATGAAAATATCGGAGTCGTCGTTGTTTCGGCTTAATATTGGTACGGGGCGTTGGTTTTACAATTATTCGAGTGATCCGTCGTTATTTCGTGTAGGCGGCATGGTCGAGGCTCATTTCACGTCAAACCTGAATCAATTAAATTCAAAAACAATTTATTCCAATACAAAGTCAAGCAGCAATTATTTTTCCGCAACAGCAACCAGACCTAGTTGGACAACAATTAATCTTGTTGGCGGATTGCCGATTCAAACACGTAAGGCGTCGCTGTTACTTTTTATCGCGGTTCCGATCACGGACAGACGGTATTTCGATTGCGAAGGCGGAATTTCCGCTGATCTAAAATTTTAGCAACAAATCGCAGACGTTACAAAGAATCCTGATTGCTTCGGAATTTGGCGCGGCTGGATTGTTACAGAAAGCAAAACAACCCGTTACGTTTTACCGTTTTTTTGTTTCGGCGCGAAAACGTTCCAGCAGTTTTTTTGTTACAGTTCCGGGCAGACCATTGCCAATTGTTCTTCCGTCCAGTTTGACAACGGGAATCAATTCCGCCGCGCTTCCGGTAAGAAAACATTCATCCGCCGTATAAATATCATGCCGGGTCATGGGAGCCTCTTTGATATTCATACCAAGTTCGGCGGCAAGTTCCAGAACAACACGGCGAGTAGTTCCTTCCAAAATACCCGCGTCCGGCGACGGCGTGTGCAATCTGTTACGTTTGAAGATAAAAATGTTGTCGCCGCTGCACTCCGCAACTTCGCCCTTTGAATTGAGCATCAACACTTCTGCACAACCAGCTTGATGACCTTCAATCTTGGCAAGAATATTGTTCAGATAATTCATGGATTTGATTTGCGGTCCCAGCATTGCCGGATTGGTTCGAATCGTCGATGCAGTAACAATTTCCAATCCTTTTTCATAACATTCTTTCGGATAAAGCGCCAAGTGATCGGCAATAATAATCACTTGCGGATGTTGACAAAGATGAGCGTCGAGTCCCAATGTTCCGCGACCGCGAGTAACAATTAGTCGAATATAACCGTCGGAAATCTCATTGATTTTGAGTGTTTCGTTGACGGCTTTTTCCATCGCCTCAACCGTGATTGGAATCGTCAACTGGATACTTCGGGCGGATTCCCAAAGCCGGTCTAAATGATCGCGCAACCGAAAAACGTTGCCGTCGTAAGACCGCATCCCTTCAAAAATGCCGTCACCGTAAAGAAAACCATGATCGAAAACACTAACCTTAGCATTTTCCTTTTCAAAATATTCGCCGGAAATATAGATTTTCATTAGAAGATTTAGAAAGTTAACATGAATAAAATTAACTATTACTCCTGAAAATTCAATGGGTAATAGTATTAAAATGAGCAGTACCGCTCATCGGTGAAATAACCGAATATCGGCAATTATATCATTTGTCCGGAAAATCACAATCCTTCCCAGCATTCTTAAACTGATTGTTAGCGGGAATTTCTAAAAACCTAATTTTTCAAAATCTCGTCCTTGAAAAATAAGGACTTGCAAATATTTTTCGAGTAAAAAATTAGGTTTTTAAAAGTTCCTTTTATTGTACCTTATTTTTTTAACAAAACAACCTCAGTAGCCTTCCGGCAATTATTGTTATCATTCCGTTTATATTTTCGTTGAGTTCTATATTTAATTTAACGCTTTGTATTAAATCAACAATATCTGCGGCGGTCATTCTGACTTTATCATCACTGCTGATTTTATATTTCCATTCGTTGTTTTCTTTTTCGTGTCAATATCGACCAATCCGTTGATGTTCACTCGTTGACGACCGCTGTTCGCTTGGTTTCAAAGAACCATACATGACGTTAATGGGCAGTCCGACATGGGGTTCGCCGTACAAAACGGTTGCCGGTTCGGAAAAGATCGGCGGTTTCGGTTGGGCGGACACGATTCTGGTGGAAGCGTACGGTACGCGTGATCCGGCGGCTTACGCAACCTATCCGCCAATGAAAAAAAAAAAAATATCGTACAAAATTCGTTTGATTCATCGGAGGATGAGCAGACAACATAATAATGTTAAAGTAACCGGAGAGGATTTTATTTCGAACTATTCTGCGGGTTGATGCGATGGGACCGTATTACGGAGCGGAGGAAGTGCAATGTATGGAAGCCCCGATTTTTCAGGGCAAAGATTGGATTTCGCAACGTCCTCGAATTATGACCGCTCCGATTGTCCAACGCTCGGAACCTTTCGACCCGTTCTTCACCGATTCCGATTCCGCCTACGAAACGCCTAATCCGGTAAAGTATAACGCTCTACCGGTCGGCGTTGTACGGTTAAAACAGTAATGTACTACTCAGTGCACTTGAAATCAGTGCACTTGAAAATTCAGTTTTTGAACATGGAACACATAGAATAAAGAATAACTGAAATTCCGTGTTCAAAACAATAAAAAAAGTAGGATGTGTATAACAGAATTAACAAAGTCTTCATAATTGACCTAATTTTATGAGATTTGTAAATTATGAAAATTATGTCTTTTGGGAATTTCTAAAAATACCTTTTACCAAATTGCCTAAACATAAATATTGATTGATCGTGATTATTTGTCCCTTATGTCCTTATTTAGTAAAGTGTTTCGAGAGACATTAGGGACAAATGGGACGTTAGGAACAGACGATTCTTCATAAAATTCTGGAAATAGTCAAAAATTTTATTTTTTAAAAAGATTTTTCCGCTACCCCCTTGACGGAATAAACAAGACCGCGCATAATATTCACACTTGCTGTTTGCTGGTTCTAACAAAGTAATTCACAACAAACAGAAATTCCAGCCGGTACTTTTATTCAATTACCCAATTATTCAATAAAGCAGCCGGCAGTTACCGGAGAAATTGTGTTTGGAGTGTCAAACCGATAATTGTAGAGACCAGCAGTGGAATTTTGGAAAACTTTTTAGTGGGAATCGTAAAGTATTCCGCAAAAATCAAACGGAGTCGTCTGATGAAAGAAAAAAACACGGAGGAATTGGTCGGTTTGGAAAAACAACCAGTCACAATTGCCCCACATGACGGTTGCAATTGTAAAACCCGATGCCGAATTTGTCATTGTCGGCATGGAAAACGGATTCATCACGGAACAGCCGCGCCTCCTGCGCCGCCAGTGGTATCACGTTAAAATTGGTCAATTTGGAACAATGGATTCACGTCGTATGTCGTTTCAAGGAAAAAGAGATTGTAAAAACCCGGGTTGGGACCGCTTAGTAGGGTTGGCGGTTTGGGTTTCAAAATGTCTTGATCCGGTCTGCCCGGCAGCAGACTTGGAACGGCAACGATAGGCTTGGAAGCGGTATCGTGTGTCTGGAAACCTCTGTTTTGCTCCGGTAACCGACACCGTACCGCTCCGAGTTTTTTTATTTTTATTTTTATCGTTCAGATAAAAACGCCAAAGGTGTTGATGTCTGTTAATTAAAAAGGGTGTAATTTTGATTCTACGTATGATTAGGTAGTTTAGGTAAGATTCTAATTAAAATCAGATAAAATAGTGAACAAAAAATTTGGTTTAGTCTTGCATTGAAAAAACAAGCAAAA
>JAIRLW010000490.1 GCA_031259095.1 Planctomycetaceae bacterium
ATCCGCTATCCACTTTCAACTATCAACTATTATATCGCCCTTTCAGGGCTTCGGTTGGTGATGGTCCTTGAACCTACCCCGTTGGGGTAGGCTATAATCCTATTGCCCTTTCAGGGCAACGGAATAGTGGAGAGCGGAGAGTGGAGCGTTACGCAAGCGGAATTTTTTACTATCCACTATCCACTCTCCACTATCAACTCTCCATCAACTACTCTCCCGCCCCTAGCGGGGCTTGGGTGATGTGCCGTGTTGTACCGTAGGTTGCGCTGCGCTACACCTACGGTTAGGCGCCTCTCGTCCCTGCGGGACTAATACAAATAACGAATTACGGAAAATTCCACTGATAGATTACCAATAATTTTATCTCTTTTAACCGCCAGCCCATGAACACTATTTATATCAAAAATCAAAAGGCAGACCGTCTTGTTTGATAAGCGGGAACATGTTATGCTTTTAATCAAATTCAGGGAAACGTTGAGTTTCGCCTTGAACGTAACTAACTAATGAACGGATAAACGGCGGATTTTTCCCGTAACCCAAACAGAACCGCAAAATGATTCGTACTGAAGAACTCACAAAACAATACGGCAAATTATTTGCCGTTAAAAATCTCCGGTTGAACCTTGTTTCCGGTGATTTATTCG
This sequence comes from Planctomycetaceae bacterium, assembly GCA_031259095.1. GTDB lineage: Bacteria > Planctomycetota > Planctomycetia > Pirellulales > Thermoguttaceae > WRKP01. The sequence goes on from JAIRLW010000490.1 coordinate 645, forward strand.
GTTTCATTGGACCAAACGGTTCCGGTAAAACAACAACAATGAAAATTCTCGCCACATTGCTTCAGCCAACTTACGGTGAAGCCTATATCTGCGAGAAATCAATCTACACTCACCCGAAAGAAATTCGGCGCATGATCGGTTATATGCCCGATTTTTTTGGCGTTTACGACGATATGAAAGTGATTGAGTATCTCGAATTTTTCGCCGCCGCTTACCGGATTAGCGGGAATAAACGGAAAAAAATTTGCGACGAAATGCTGGAACTGGTTGATCTTGGTTATAAACGCGAGGCGTTGGCGACAAGTCTTTCACGCGGTATGACGCAACGTCTGGGTCTTGCGCGTGTTCTGCTGCACGATCCGCAGGTTCTGCTGCTGGACGAACCGGCAAGCGGACTCGATCCAAGAGCAAGAATTGAAATGCGCGAACTCCTCAAACGGCTCGGCGGACGCGGAAAAACAGTGATGGTTTCATCTCATATTTTGCCGGAATTAGCGGATATCTGTAATAAAGTCGGAATTATTGAACGCGGCGAGTTGTTGGTCAACGCCGATGTTGCCGAAGTAATGCGGCAAGTCCGCGATCATCTGGTGATCAATATTGATCTGGTCAACGGTCTTGAAGAAGCCGCCAAACTGTTAGAACAACATCGTTCGGTCAATCATGTTGAAATTCAAACTGTTGCCGGTAAACCGATTATCCGCATTTCACTGGATAAAGACAATGGACTCGACGATTATTGTGAATTGCCGACGCTTCTGGTAGAACACGGTTTCAAAATCAGATCATTCAAGGAAGATGAAATCAATCTCGAAACCGCCTTTATGACACTGACCAAAGGAATTACTGCATAACGTCATTTTGTTATTGTCCACAGTTTTCTACCAACATGTCGTCTCTAACAGAATGGGAATACAAGGTCAAGTCGGCTTGGGATTCATTGCGGCTGAGGTTGTTTGGGTAAACCGTTTTATTAGGAAAAAATAAGATTGAAAATAAGGTTTGCGAAAACTGTTAAAAGACGTTTTGGAAAAATTCCACTGATCTATTACAAATTCCGCTTGCGTCATAAATTCCAAACCGCCAATCCCAAAAAGATTTCCTGCTGTTGTTTTTTTGTTGGGAAAACAGTAAAATGGCTGAGTTGTTTTATCCGTTTTCAATTCCCAATTTTTCCGCTCCACCCCAAAAAAGCCGGAACAACTCACCATTTTATTTTATGTCAGACCAAGAAATTCTTTATCAAAAGCGGCTGAAGCGGTTCACAACCGCGATGCGTAATGGAAAACCGGATTGCGTTCCGGTTCGACCGTTTGCCGCCGAAGTTACCGCAGTTCACGCCGGATTTACCTGTCAGCAGGTAACGCATGATTATCGTTATGCCTTCGAGGCGATTCTGAAATGTTGCCGTGATTTTGATTGGGATGCGACTGTTCCTAATATGGTTTATGTTTGGACGGGTCTTGTCAAATCGCTTGGTATTCGTTACTACGCCGTGCCGGGAATTGAAATTCCGGAAGACGCCGGATTTCAGTACCTTGAACCGCCGGAACAAAATGCGTGGATGCGGGAAGATGATTACGATTTGTTTATCAAATCGCCGATTGATTTTATTGCCGACGTCTGGTTTCCAAGAATAACGCAACATGTCGCACCGCCGGGTTCGCCGGCAACTTTTCGCGGAAATATGGCAATGATCACCGGTATGGCGTCAATGAAAAATTATTTTGCCGCTTACGGTCCTCATATCGCCCAAATGCGTAACGAAACAGGGACGCCGTGTGCCATCGCCGGTATTCTGAAAGCGCCGTTTGATATTATCGCCGATAAATTTCGCGGTTATCGCGCTCTTTGCATGGATTTGTACCAGCGGCCCGAAAAAGTGTTAGCGTTGACGGAAGCGTTGGTTCCACATCTGGCGTTTGTTGCCGAGCAAACGGCTGACCCGGAACGAAATTTGCCGGTCGGACTTTGGTTACATCGCGGCTGTTTGCCGTTTCTGTCACCAAAACAGTTTGAAAAATTCTATTGGCCCTCGCTCAAAGAGGTTATCGGTACACTTTGGAGTAAAGGAATCCAAACACTGTTCTATGCCGAAGGAGAATGGAATGGTAATCTCAAATTTATCGCGGAACTGCCCGAAAAAAGTATCGTTTATCATGTCGATAAAGGAGATATTTTCGAAGTACATCGGGCGGTCGGCGAAAAATTTTGTATTAGCGGCGGTATTCCCAATGATCTGTTGGCTCTCGGAACACCCGAAGAAGTTCGTCAATACACGAAAAAAATTATCGAAGGAGTGGGAAAAGACGGCGGTTATATCGTCGATGCCAGTGCAATTATGCAAAATGACACGAAAATTGAAAACCTCGCCGCGATGACTCAGGCAGCACGCGATTTCGGTCAATACTAATTTTTTTAACTATTCATAAAAAACGGCAGACTGAGAATGTCGTAAAAATGTTTTGACAAAAACATCTTATGAAGTAACCATCTTTTTGTATAGTAAACTCAAACGATTACGATATGATCGTTTGTTCTCATGTCGTGAATTGAAAAATACAAAAATTTAACAAATAATCCTTTTAGTGTCCCCCCTTTCTTCGGACAGCAATTAATACTTTGTTAAACAAATTTATTATCCCATTTCTTTTCTGAAGAAGTGGTAAAAACCACCTCTCCCTGAAAAGTTTTTTTCTTTTTTTGTCTTTACTACCTGTCCGA
>JAIRLW010000571.1 GCA_031259095.1 Planctomycetaceae bacterium
GCCCTTTCAGGGCTTCGGTTGGTGATGGTCATTGAACCTACCCCGTTGGGGTAGGCTATAATCTTATTGCCCTTTCAGGGCAAATACTTTTTTAACCTCAAACAATAATTCCACTGATATATTACATTTTTAGAAGTTGCCTTAAAAAATTTATTGACGTCGGCGTTCCGTGATTGGCGGCGCAAGCGGAAAACAAGCCGCGCCGATTGCGTCATTATGGATTCCAAACGGTATTGTCAATTTTTTAGAATTTGGTATTCTTTTACGGATTGAGCAGATTTCTTTTTTCGATTGGAAATTCAATTTCCGATGCTCCGCGCTGGAAAACACTCGGATTTCTGTCCGCAACCGCAAACAACGATATTTATAATGGGCTTGAATCTAGCGTTTGGATTGATTGATTCGGCAATCCGATTTCCCAATCATCCGGCGATTATTTGTAATAATCGATCTTATTCTTACGCAGAACTAAATTTTTGGTCTGCCCAAATTGCTAATGTTTTACGCTCTCAAGGAATGCGGTACGGCGATCATGTCATGTTGCTGGCGCCCAATGTTCCTGAATTTACCGCTGTTTATTATGCGGTTTTACGTGCCGGCGGTGTGGTTGTTCCCATCAACACGCTGCTCCTAGCAAACGAAATCGCCGAACTACTCGAACATTCCGACTCCCGATTCTTTTTCGCATGGCATACCTTCGCCGAAAAATCTCTGCTCGCCTTTGAACAAATTGATTCTTGTCAAAGTCTCTTTTTTATCGGAGCAAAAAGACAAGAATTATCGGAATCCATTCTCGCCCATTACTCGGCCGCCCCGCTTCACCAACCCAATAAATTTGTCCTCGATGAACTCCTGCCCGACATTTCGGCAACTTCCGATGATGAAAACGATAAGGACAACGATTATCCGCATAAAAACGATTTTGAACAAACCTCCTCGAATGAAACCGCGATTATTCTCTACACCTCCGGAACAACCGGACGTTCCAAAGGAGTCGAACTCAGTCATTTCAATATTTTTTCAAACGCCTTATATGCCAAAGAAAAAGCCCTTTTCATCGACCACAATTCAACAGCCATTGCCGTCCTGCCGCTCTTTCACACTTTCGGGCAAACCGCCATTCAAAACGCTTCAATCCTAGCCGGGTCCACCATGGTCATGGTTCCGCAGTTTGAACCCAAACGAACACTCCGTGAAATAGAAAAACATCGGGTTTCCTATATCGCCGCCGTTCCGACAATGTACAACCTCATGCTTCAAACGCTTCGGCGCCGCTCATTCGATGTGTCCTCTCTGAAAGTCGCCGTCTCCGGCGGAGCGCCGTTGCCGCTCTCCATTTATAACGAATTTGAACAATTATTCGGTTTCAAAATAATTGAAGGTTACGGTCTCTCCGAAACAAGTCCCATCTCCTGTATCACGCCGGTCAATGCTCAAGTCAACAAAGCAGGTTCTATCGGGTTGGAGTTTTACGGAACACAAGCCAAAATTATTCGCCTCGACGGTTCGACCGCTGATATTGATGAAATTGGCGAGTTGATGATTCGCGGTCATAACGTGATGAAAGGATATTACAAAGACCCTTCCGCAACCGAATCCGTCTTTATTGATGGTTGGTTCCGCACCGGCGATATGGCAACAATGGACGCCGACCGGTATTTTTATATTGTTGACCGATTAAAAGACGTGATTATCCGTGCCGGAATGAATATTTATCCGCGTGAAATCGAAGAGGTGTTGCATCATCATCCGGCAGTGCGCGAGGTTGCGGTGATCGGAATCCCGGACGACGCGCTCAGCGAAAATGTGACCGCTTGCGTCGTTCTCATCGAAGACGCCGAAGTGACCGCGATGGAACTGCAAAAATATTGCCGGGAACATCTCGCCGTTTATAAATGTCCCAAAGTGATTCTTTTCATGGAAAGTTTGCCCAAAAATTCCACCGGTAAAATCATGAAACGAACGCTCCGCGAAATGCAAACCGAAAAATAAAATCCACGTAATCTCTCCGCGGAATCTTTATACCTCCATCTTTCCCCGCTTTTTCAGCGTCATTTTGCGTATTCTGCGTTAAATTTCAGTGTTCCATTTAAACGCAGAATACGCAGAATAGCGCAAAACACACAGAATATCACGGAAAAACAAATCAATGGTTATTAACGTTTAATGTGAAAAAAATCCGCTGATAGAGTACATTAATTGATTATTGGTCCCATGAGTCCCTATTGTCCCTAAAGTCCTTTTTTGAGAGACATTAGGGACTAAAGGGACATTAGGGACAAATGATTTTTCATAAAACGTTGTGGTGAAAAAATGAATTTTTAGAGATTCCCTACTGTGGACTTTTGTGTTAAAATATGGAAAGTTCGTGTTTAAGTACGAGACTTTCGTGGTGTACTACGAGACTTTCGTAGCAGACTACGAGACTTTCGTGGTGTACTACGAGACTTTCGTGGTATACTACGAGACTTTCGTGGTACACTACGAGACTTTCGTGGTATACCACGAGACTTTCGTGGTATACTACGAGACTTTCGTGGTATACTACGAGACTTTCGTGGTATACCACGAGACTTTCGTGGTATACCACGAGACTTTCGTGGTATACTACGAGACTTTCGTGGTATACTACGAGACTTTCGTGGTATACCACGAGACTTTCGTGGTATACTACGAGACCTTCGTAGCAGACTACGAGACTTTCGTAGCAGACTACGGAACCTTCGTAGCAGACTACGGAACCTTCGTAGCAGACTACGGAACCTTCGTAGCAGACTACGAGAGTAGGTTATAATCTGACCGCCCTTTCGGGGCTAATATAAAAAATAAAAATTCCACTGATATATTACAAAAGTAAAAATTCCACTGATATATTACAAAGATCGCTTGATTTTTTTGACCGGAATCAGTAAACTTAAACGGTTTAGAAGTTGTTTTTTCTCTCAATATAGAAATTTAATCAAAACATGCGTAAAATTGCCGAATACAGAGTCTCCTATTCGGTCGTTCTGTTTGGAGCGTCCCGTCAACTGTTTCTTGTTGCTGAGCCGGAAGAAAATTATCTTTGCAGCGGCGATGACACGCAAGGGCATGGTCAAACGGTTGCCGATTGGTCGCGTCAGATTTGTAGTCTGCTTGAATCCTGCCAAACCGTTTTGCGTCAGGAACATTTTGACAACAACACCGCAATTATTGGTCAGTTTTTTTTGGCGGATATTGGCAAAAAGGAACTTGTTCGACAAATTTTTTCGGAGTTTTTTCCGAAACATTCCTGTGCTTTGACCTTCATTCCGCAAGCGCCGGCAAGCGGAGCGGTTCTCGGTCTTGAACTTTGGGCGATTGGAGGCGGAACTTCGGTTACGGTGAAATCGCCGCAACCCGGTTTTTCTGTAATAATAGAGTTCGACGATTTGCGATGGTTTTTTATTGGCGATGTACGTCCCGATTCGTTTCCGGTTGGAGCGTATTCGCGGTCGCTGGATGCGTTTCAGCGTCTTGGTCGGCAACTCGAACAGAATAGATTCCGTACCGGACAAATTGTTCGGACATGGATTTATCAAGGGCATCTTGTGTTGCCGGAAGGAAAAACGCAACGATATAAAGAACTCAACCGCGCCAGAACAGATTTTTTCAACGGAGTTGAATTTTTAAAAGATTATTTACCGTTGGGAAGTTTGGGAGGAGTTTATCCGGCGAGTACGGGAATTGGGGCGGACGATGTTGATGTGGTGATTGGAGCCATTGCGATTTCGACATGCCGTAAAGATTTTGTTGCGGTTCCGCTGGAAAATCCAAACCAAACCTCGGCGTTTGATTACGGAGCCGTCTATAGTCCGCAAAGTCCGAAATTTTCAAGGGCAATGGCAATGACCGCCGGAAATTCCTGTTTGATTTTTATTTCAGGAACAGCGAGCATTACGGAGTCGGAGAGCCGATTTCCCGAAGACCCGAAAAAGCAAACCGAACAAACTCTGGACAATATTGCGGCGTTGATTGACGGCAAAAATCTTGAAAAACACGGTATTTCAGGATTTGTTTCTGATCTTAACCATTTGCAGGTTGCCCGTGTTTATGTCAAACGTCCTAACGAGTTGGCGATCATAAAACGAGTTTGCGACAAACGGCTTGGCAATATTCCGATTTTGTACACAATTGCCGATGTTTGCCGTCCTGAATTGCTGGTAGAAATCGAAGGCTTTGTTGTTGTCAACCGCTAACCGTTAAGTCAAACGGCGAATTATTTTCGTCCCCATTGTCCCTATCGTCCCTTAACCCCAATTTTAGGGACAAATAATTCTGTGATTAACAAACGAATTCCTTTTGGTTGTTTGGGCTAATGGCTAATAGAGTCTCCAGTCGTTAAAATTGATTTCGCCTTGTAGAATATGTTGAGAGAGAATATTTTGCGAAGGTTCATCAAAAGAAAACGTTCCCGACCATTTTTTGGCGCAATTTCTATCATTGATAGGAATCAATGAACGTGTTGCCAACACTTCAATAAATTCTGAAGACGAAAGAATTGATTGAAATTCCGCACATTTTTCCGCTTCCTTTTTGATTAACGGTAAAATATTCGGCGGAGTCAATTCGAAACAACGTTTTAACGATTTAACGGCAGACGCATATTGCGACGTCCGAGATTGAATCCGAGCCAGCCGAAACAAAGATTCAGGAACATTCAACTTTTCAAACGGAATTGACCGGACAATTTTTCGGGCATATTCTTTTTCGCCTGCCTCGTAATAAATACGCGCCTTTTCAATTTGAAGCGGAATAATTTGTTGCGGCTGTTTTTGGGCAAGAGTAAAATCCAACGCTTCCTGATATTGTTTTGCCATTAAAAAAGTGTCGATAACATCAATGGCATGAGCAATCGAATCAACACGGCGGTGAACTTCCAAAACAAGATTAAGATGTTCCGAAACGACCTGGTATTTCGCGTAATAACGCCGCAAACGCTCCGCATCAATACTCCATTGAATCGCATTTTTTTCTTTAGGAAGTTCCTGACGGAGTTTGACTATTTGACGAAGGTCGTTAAACTCTTTTTGAAGTTGGAGATTGTCGGGTTCAAGCCGAAGAGCGTGTTGAAAAAAAGAAACCGCCTCTTCCAATTGACCGGATTGTATAAGACGTAATCCACGCTGATAATCCGTTTCACCGCCGTAAACAGAAATATCAACCGTTAAAACCAAGATCACTAAATGTATTAACGGATAACGGTACATTGTTCGTAACCTATGTCCTTTCCAAGGTTGCCGCCGCTTTTGCATCGTAACACTCTGTTGTTCTATTCAGCAACTAATTAGTCATTAATCAGTAACTAAAAATTTAAAAACGAGCGAAAGATGTAAGTACAAGCAAACAGAGCTTTATTGGCAAAGTGAAACGCAACTTTGCAAAACTCCGCGATTAAAAAATAGAGACACTTAACGTTGGAACGGTTATCAAAATTCAAAACAAATTGCCAATAACGACAATTGTTGTAAGCAGCAAGTTACCAAAAGTGAAGTGAGTAAAAATTAGAAATTAATGGAGATAAACGAAAATCATTGCGCCTTTTTTAATGGTTTTATTATTTTAAGTTGAAACTTCCCAAAAAGCAATCAAATTTTTTTATTTTTTACCATTTTTCTTCGCGTTTATAGGCTGGTTGTTAATTTAGGTAAACAAAAGGCAGTAGGCAATTTTCATCGAAACATCATTTTATGACTGCACGAGATATAAATAATTGGGAATCTCTAAAGTTTTGGGCGTCTCTAAAAATTACAAGCAACCTGTTTTTGCAGATTCCGCTTACAAAAGTCAAGAGATTGAGAAGGTGTTACAACAACGCGGCTTTGAACCTCAGATTATCGAACGGGCTTATCGTCATCATCCGTTGACCGGCGAGCAAAAAGAAAAGAATAAATTAAAATCAAAATTAGGAAAAAGTAAAAAAATAACTCAAAAGAAAATAAAAAAA
>JAIRLW010000649.1 GCA_031259095.1 Planctomycetaceae bacterium
TGGATATTTCGTTTTGGGTCATAAAATTTCGGCGGCTATTGTTATAATAGTTGTAATATTTTATGATTGTTCAACAATACAAATTTTCAAAACTTCAATTAATCACCTTTTATGAAAGGACAAACCATGTCAAATAAAAATGACAAAAAGAAAACTAAAGCTAAACGTCTTGGTATCAAGTCTGTTCTCATTTACGGGGATAATCGGCTTGCAATGACAACATTCGGAAAAGGCAATGATGCTGAAATTGCTTTGACTACCGACACGAAGGGCGACGAAGTTAAAGACAACTTGCCAACCAAAGTCGGCGGCGGAAATGTCCACGCAATCGTGCCGGATATTGACGTGAGAGGCAGAGATTATCAGGATAATAAACTTGATGTCCTACTAAATAATCCAGCCGAAAATCTTGGCGAAGATTATTTGCAACTTAAATCTCAACTCGAAAAAGAATTTTTCGGAAAAGAATTTAAAAACGATAATATCCGAATCCAGATCATTCACAATATTCTTGATATTCAAAAATTGCTGGGGATTTATATTACTGATGTAATTTATACGATAAATAACTTACAAGAGTTACCGCCGGATACGCCGCTTAACGAAACTGATATTATTGGGTTGGCAATGAATGATGATAAAAAAGTCAATGAACGACTAAAACGGATTATCCCCTATATGGGCTTTTTCGGTGAAGTGTTTCAGATTCCGCCGAAGCCTGAGAAGAATAAACAAGGACAAATCAAGAATCAAACAGCAATTGATTTAGTAAACAAACACAATACCGCAGTCCTTCGTGTTCTTGGTACAATGAGACAAATAGCAACGCATTTCAAAGATTCATATTTAATATTTAACAAAAACGATAAATTCACGAAAAATTTTCAAAAACGAAACGACAAAGGAACTACTATCGTTCAAGATAATTGGGCAGTCATTGACCAACTTTACAAGCAGCATATTACAGACATCAACACGAAATTTATGGAGAGATCTGCGAGAAACCTTTGTATTCTTTTCGGCATGCTTGGTGCAACTCAAGATAATGAAAAAGAAGAAATCGTTCGGTCATACTATGCTTTCAGTATTCTCAAAGAAGGCAAGAATCTTGGCGTAAATATGAAATTGTTACGCGAGAAGATGATCGACAAGCATTATGAATCTATCAAACAAGAAAAGCACGATTCTTACCGATCCAAAATTTACACGATTACAGATTATCTGTTATTCCGCGAGTTATACGATTCGGCGGAATTGGAAGAGATGGTCAATGTTTTGCGTAGGACATCAGACGAACAGGAAAAGGATGATCTCTATCTTGACTTTGCTCATAAAGCGTGGGACAAGTCAAAGGCAATCTTGTTACCGTTTTATGAAAAGTTTGACGGCATGTTTCCTACGTTTGAGTTAAGTGTACCAGACCAACGATTTATTCAAAACGTTCAGTTGAAAACGGAAACAGAATTATCTCTTGTCAAGTTATTGTCGTTTCTTTGTAATTTTTGGTCGGGTAAGGAAATTAATGAATTACTTTCGGCTTATATTCACAAATTTGAAAATATTCAAGCGTTTATTAACATTTTGAAAAAATTGAAGGAACCGATCAAATTTACCGACAAATACGGATTGTTCAATGAATACGGCAACAACAATGCCGGTAATATTGCCAAACAGTTGCGGGCTATTGTCAGTATCGGCAAAATGAAACCTGATCTTAGTAATGCGAAACGTCCGCTTTACAAAGCTGCAATTGAGATGCTTGGGATTCCTGTTAATTCTCAATATGTTACCGATCAATGGCTTGAGGAAAATGTACTTACAGGTGATCCAACCAAGAAAAAAGATTGTAATCCGTTCCGTAATTTTATTGCGAAACAAGTCATAGAGTCAATTCGTTTTCAATATCTTGTCCGTTATGTTAAACCGAAAACAGTGCGGGCGATAATGAGTAATCCGAAAATTGTATGTTATGTGTTGAGACGAAACGGTAATTTACAAACGGAACATATTAACGAATCGCAAATCGATAAGTATTATAAGAATTTACCGGAATACAATGGACAAGAAGTTAGCTTTGATGAAAAAATCGACGCTTTGACAAAATATTTGACGAACTTTTCTTTTAGCAATATTGAAAACCAACGCAAATTCATTATTAATAAAAGAGAAGACAGAAATAAAGCGGTAGAAAAACTCAAGGCGTTAACGAGGCTTTATTTGATGGTTGCGTATGTTGCGGTGAAGGGACTGGTTAAAACAAATTCATTCTATTACATTGCGTTTGCAGCGTTTGACAGAGACTTGACATTGTTTTCTGAAAAATTGAAAAACAATTCGGATTTTGAACCTAAAATAGAAAAGTACAAAAATTATTTTTCCGTTACGGAATATTTTCTCGATAATGATGACCGGAAGAAATACATTCCTGATCCGAAATTATCTGATGCGGAGAACAAAAAAGCGTTGTTTGAGTTTCTTGATTCGCGGGAGAATAGACGCCATTTTACGAAAAAATGGAACGAGACTTTGCGCAATAATATTTCAGAAGCGAAAAAAATACAAGAAACGGGCGGTTTACTTGTCGAGGTTCGCAATCATGCGGAACATTTGAATGTGTTGATGAGTCTTGAAAAATATGTCGGTGATTTCCGAAAGAATAACGATAAGCCGATGCAATCCTATTTTGAACTTTATCATTATGTTTTGCAACGGATGATGATTGAGCCGGAATATTTGAAAGCGTGGAACATTGATCAATTTGTCGATGATATTAAAAAGTATAATACACCGTCGCATGATTGGATCAAATATGCTTATGTTTCGCTTGGTTACAATTTGCCGCGATACAAAAATTTAACGATTGAGGCATTGTTTGATGCGGACAGCGAACCTGGTAAGGTGTTGACTGACAAGTGGAAACGGATAGAAGAAGAAAAGAAAAAGAAAAGGAACAATTAACAAACCAACAACTTTTTTTCCGTAGTTTATTCAATGCATCTTTTAACGATGTTCGACCTGCCAAGCAAAACGAAAAAAGAACGCCGTATTTATCGCGGGTTCCGAAAACGTTTGCTTGAGTTAGGTTTTACAAGAATCCAATTTTCGGTTTATATCAAGTTTGCCGACAACAAGGCACAACTGGACGCTTTCAAACGTAATGTTAAAAAAGCGTTACCGAAACGCGGAAATATCCGCATGATTAACCTGAC
>JAIRLW010000009.1 GCA_031259095.1 Planctomycetaceae bacterium
GGCTACTTCGCCGAAACGATTACTCAATTCGCCAATCGCTTTACTCAGTTTATTAACTTCCTTGTTGGTCTCCTGGATTTCTCGATGAGTCTTTTGGACTTCAAGATTCGTCTTTTGGATTTCTTTGGCGGTTTCCTGAAACTTCTTATCGGTTTCCTGAAACATTGCCCAGACTTTTTCGAATGTTAAATCGGGTGTGTAAGGAATGGGAGTATCTGACATGATAATTTCTCCTTAAAAGTATTTTAAAAAATTGTAATAATTCAGTAACGATCTTATTGTATCATCAGGTAAATAATCCTAAGGTCGCAACAGTTGGGTTTATGGTTGGTGTTGTACACGCTTGGTTTTTAATTTTCGTCTGCAAGAGTAAGCCGGTTATCGCTAATCGACCTTTTGATTTCCATTCGTAAACAAATTTACGAAATTATTCTACTGAATAGTTGCGGACTTTTGCAACGTTGAATTTCAAGATATATTGAAATTGATTAAAATTTAATCATAAATTCTTTTAATACAATTTGTTATAAACTTTGCAAAAGTCTGATTTTCGAGTTAATTTTATTCTTATTCAGAGTAAAGCGGGCAGAATTTTTTTACGAGATGTTTTCCTCCGTAATGCCACAGAAAATAATCGAGTCCAGCCCAACGCCCCGCTGGAATGGAAGCGAGCAACAACATTGCGAGGAGTTCAACGCCGTCTTTGCTGACAAACATAAAATTTCCGACAGCGGTTGGCAATGGCGGATAAACGCCCGGGACGGGATAGGTTGTCAAAATGACATTGACAAGAAAAACGGCTCCGCCCAGACATGCCAAACGGTTACAGATTCCGAGAATCATACACAATCCGATTGCCGAAAGACCATACATTACCGCGAGATCCATTGCTCTCATTTGGCTTTGTACACACGGATTGGGAAAATATTTTAGATAACCGCGTTCCGGATCGGTGATAATTTTTCCGCTTTCACCAGCGAGTTGCGGTGAAACGATCCGAGCGAGATCGGATTGCAAACCGTTGCTCATACCGTCGAGCATGTTAATCCAAGTTCCCGCTTCACCCCGATATTTCATCATTGCGTCCCATCGGCGTTTTTGTTCGAACGCGGTATTATTTTGAAGAGTATTCTTTGTTTCTTCGTAACGTTCTTTACTTTCTTTGAAGGCTTTAACATCTTTTTCGACGTCGGCTGCGCCGTCGCGAAGAGATTCGAGATAACGGTTAAAAACGAGATGGGCGTCTTTTTTTTGTTTTTCGTCGAGCGTATGTTTTTCGAGGAAATGGTTAAAAAATTTGTTCCACGCATTTTCGTAGGCGACGAAAGTTTTATGTTCTTTCCCTTTGTCGTCTTTAACTGCTCCGATTTCGAGCCGTTGCACCCCGTCCAGATCGGGCAACATTTCATAGTACAATTCTGCTGTAGGTCCTTTGGCAACACCAAGAAAACCTTTTGCGGAAAAACCTTCGGCGGGGTCGAATTTGTGCAATCCTTCATAGAAGAAATGCCAACCGATGGCGATTCGAAGGAGAACAATCAACACGATAGCAGTGAAACCGAAACGAAAGGGGAATGATTTAATGGTACTCAAGGGAAACTCCTCAACAAAAAACGTGAAAGACTGTTTTGGAAGTCAAAGTTGATTTCCAAGATAATTTTAACGCGGAAATCTTATTGTACTAAGTTCCTGCAAAATAAAAAGACGGGGAAACAACGTTTTTGTCAAAATTTTCCCTAAGGATTTTGTTAGGGTGTGTTGACACTATTCGCAATTCACCCAATTGCGGAATTTAGGTGAAAATGGCTCTATTTGAAGTCTTTTAAGTAAAAAATGTTTTTCGAAATCTTTACCAATCATCCCAATTTAACACCTATTTTTACTAATTATGAATGTCAACACGCCCTAGCATCAGTAGTTGTTAAACTGGGTAAAATTTTTCTGATTATCTCCCCCAAAATAGGAAACAATCAGGAATTTCCCATAATGAATTGGAACGACGAAAATCACGAATGTTCACGAAAACGATTGTTCCAAAGCTTTTCGTGAACATTCGTGATTTTCGTGGTAAAAATAAAGATTAGGGTGCGTTGACGCTAATATCATTGTTTTTTTGCGAAATGAGTGTCAACACGCCCTAGATTAACTGATACTTTTGAACATTTGTTTTTCATCTTTTTTAAAATGTTGATCAATCCGATTTTGGTTTCATGGTTATTTTTGCCGATAAAAACATATATGTATTCTGGTTGTAACAGCAGAAATAAATTTTTCAGCCGGACAAAAAGTTTTCCTTGACAACCTATTTTAACACGGTAAAATAGGTAAACTTTATCTGATCTGATTAGGTTGTTTTTGATTTCCTGTTTGGTGTTGTTAACCTGTAAGTATTAAGTATAAATTTTTCGGGAGTTTTTAGAACGATGAAAACAAATCCTTTGCAAGTTGCGGTTATTTTATTGCTGGTTTTAACGCTTGGCTTGGCTATTACGATTGGGTTTATGCATAAAGGCAATGATAAACGGGTTGCCGAAACCAAAAACGCTAAAGAACAAGCGGAAAAAGCAGAAAAAGAAAAACGTGAACTCACTCAGCAGTTGATAACAATCAAAGGCTTGATTGGTCACGAACCGGAATCCGATCTCAATACAATTCAAAACGCTCATCAGGATTGTATGGAAAAAAACAAAATCGCCAACGACGCTTCACGGAATTATCTTTTTGTATTGCAGACATTAGGAGCGGAACTGGATCAGAAAATCAAAGAACATGAAACTCTGAATGAAAAATATTCGAAGTTACAGGCGGATTATAAAAATCTGGAACTATTAAACGAAACGGTTAAAGAAGATATTAAAAAGGCAAAAGAGGACGCGGAAGCAAATTTGAAAAATGAACAAAAAAGATTTTCGGAAACGATTGCCAAGCAGAAAGAAGAAACCGATGTGATTCTTGCAAAAAAAATTGAGGATGAAAATAAAGCGCAGGAACAAATTAAAACGGCGTTGACGAAAGCAGAAAACGCCGAAGCGGAAGCAAAACAAAGTCAGTCAAAAAATAATGAGTTAGTGAATGTGCTTGAGGATTTGCGGCGGACAAATTTTGACCGTCCTAATGGGAAAATTATTTCTGTGAGTCAGCAATCCGGTTCGGTGTTTGTCAATCTCGGCAGTGAAGACGGATTGATGACCCGAATGACGTTTAGCGTGTATTCTCCATCGATTACCGGAATTTCTTTCGGCAACAACGACCCGGAACATGAAGCGGTGATCTGTGAGGTTTGTAAACGGGAACGATCTCTTAATGCCAGTAAAGCCAGTATTGAAATTATTCGGATTCTTGGTCCTCACAAGGCGGAAGGGCGTATTCTTGACGATGTTCTGACGGATCCGATTGTGGCGGGCGACGTGATTTACACTCCGATTTGGAAACCGGGTCAAAAACAACATTTTGCATTGGCTTCGGGCATGAGAATTTCCGGTACCGGACGGCGCGACAACGATCCGCGACAAAGTGATTTGACTGAAATTGTTCGTTTAATTCGTGCGAATGGCGGTGAAATTGACAGTTATATCAGCGACGGCGATGACGAACATCCGCGCGGTGAAATTGTTGGAGAAATTACACGCGATACGACTTTTATTGTTCTTGGCGATTTGAATGACGAAGACAATCAAGATCAAACCATGATGGAATCGCAAGTCAAAATGTTGAAAACCGCTGAACAGTATGCGGTGAAAAAAATCAATTTGCGGGAATTGCTTTCACGAATGGGTTGGAAAAATGTTACGCCGGTTCGCGGTTTCGGCAACACGGCTGTCGAAAGTGATTTGGCAATTGTTCCCACCGGCGAACACCGCGATTCAACAGGAATTGTTTCACCGATTTATCAAAAACGGAATGACGCTGCAAGAGTTTCTATTACTGACCGGACAAGCCGTCCGTCAACGGGAATTGTTTCCGGTTTGTATTCCAATGCTCCGCCAGTCCGTTCCACCGGTCAGACCAGTGAATTGTTCAAACCGCGAAAACCCGCCGCTTCACAAAACGAACTAAAATAATTAGAGGAAATCTCTAAGAATTGTCTAATCACAGAATTATTTACAGAATTATTTGTCCCAATTGTCCTTAATGTCCCTTATGTCCCTAAAATTGAAATTCAGGGACGATAGAGACAAAAGGGACGATAAGGACAGGAGTTAAATCAAATTTGTTTTTGGTAAATATTTTCAGAGATTCCTTTGAGACAATTACAAGTCATTGCCAATATTTATTACGGCATTCTTGTTTATGAACGGTGAAATTGATTGGAAAGACGGAAAAAAACGTCGTTTTAAGTTATTGGCGTGTGAAATTTTGTTTCGGGAAATTTGTTCGCTTGTTGCTGTTGCGCACAATAGAATCGATGTTGAATTTTTGCCGAAGGGACTTCACGACATCGGACGTCAAGGGATGTTCAGCCGGTTGTCCGAAAAATTCAGCACGGTGGACGAAACAGAGTACGACGCAATTTTACTAGGTTATGCGTTATGCAGCGGCGGGATTGTCGGGCTGAGTGCGAAAACAATTCCAATTGTTGTTCCGCGTGCTCACGATTGTATTACGTTGTTTCTCGGCAACCGCCAACGGTATCACGATTATTTCTTTGCCAATAGCGGAACTTATTTCAAAACAACCGGTTGGATTGAACGCGGAGCCGATCTTGGGCAGGGAATACCTGATGAGGTTGCGGAAAAACTCGGACTGGGAATGTCGTTTCAAAAAATGGTGGAACGTTACGGAGAAGACAACGCCTGTTATCTCCGCGATCAACTTTCCCAAATGCGTTTTTATACGAAATTGGCGTTTATTGAAACTGGTATAGAGCCGGACGATTTTTTTGAACAACATACCATCAAACTTGCCAAAGAACGTCAGTGGGAATTTGAAAAATTACATGGCGATTTAACCTTACTTCGCCGTCTGCTAAACGGTGCATGGGACGACGAAGATTTTTTAATTGTTCCGCCGGGACACCAAATTGAATTTTCCTACGACGACAATATCATACAATTGGGAACTGCTAAAAATACTTTTTCCTAAACTATCCCTATTGTCCCTAAAGTCGCTGTTGTCCCTTATCTTCAATTTTAGGGACAAAAAGGACTTTAGGGACAAATTGGGACAAATAATTTTTGTGATTAAAAAGATAAATTTTTAGAGATTCCCGATGGTTACGTTTTTTTTGAAAGATTATTTAAAAGATTATTTAAAAGATTATTTTGATGAGTTTATTAGGCTTATTGGGACCGCGGGTTGGTCATAAACCGCTTTTCGACGATTTATGTCAATATCATAAACTTGATAAGAAAACAAAATTATTATTGAACCATGTGATTCAGAAATATCAGTTATCACAACCGGTTGAGATTTTTATTGATTCCGCCATACTTGAGCGTGCGCTCAATGATGAGGAATTTACCGAATCGGCAGACGAGTTACGGCAATTGCTCAAAACATGGTTCGAAATTCGTTTATAGTTTCTATACCGCAGGCACTTTAAAAAATAGATATTGCCGGGATTTGACGGCTATTTTATACTGACGATCACGAGGTCAACTTATGAATGCCTATCACTTATCACAAGCCGAAACATGTTCCCGGAAAATATGATTACGGATTTTACGAATTCAGTGAATGCTCAATCGGTCTTACGATTGTTACAAAAGATATTAAAATTTTATCGAAAAGTTTTCCGGCTTTCAAGAATTATGCCGAAACTTTTTTCGTTGTCAAAAAAAATAGACACGGAGAACTTGCGCACACTCGTCACCGATAACTTTCATCTCGTCAAAAAAAACGTTATTAAGGCAAAAGGTCGCCTACCTGATATGAAACGATCAGGATTTTTTTCTGTGACTTAGCGTCGCAGCCGATAGATAGAAACCCGAAACAGCCAAGGATAACCGCCGCCAGCGGGATTGGCAGACGGCGCCGGAAATTGCATCACGTACTTACCTTGACGATGTAACTCTGTTTGGAGTTTCAACAGAACAGAAGGTTCACGCACCATGCCGTTCATTTGAATCAATCCTGAAAATCGTGCGTTATTTTCCAGCGTCGAAAACGACATTTGGGTAACCACCAAATCCTGATCGCCGGGCAACACCAGTAAAAGTTCTTTCAATTCGTCCAGCCACAAAACATTTTGTATTTCCCAATTTCGCGCTTGACGCAGAACATTGAAACCGGGTTGAATTTGTTGAAGTTGAGCGAAAACTTTTTGATGTTCCTCTTTCACCCGAACCAACTCCGCCTCCATACCGCGAACAACTTCACGATTCCAGTAATAAAGTCCCAAACCGCAAATGCCAAGAAAAACCGCCGCCAGAAATATTGAACGAAAATAATTAGGCGGTCTAGGCGCATCTTTAGTATGTAAAAGATCAACACTGTTTTTCGCCGCCGTCTGCTGTTCCCAAAGAAGTCCTAGAAGCGGAGCGAAACATTCCGGTTGATCGGGAATGATAGCGGTGTGAACGCCGGAAATCTGAAACGGATTGATAACCGAAACTTCCAATGCTTGTTCAGTTAACACCTGAACCAACGGTTTCCAATCTTCTTCGTTACCGAATAAAATAATTTTTTTTACCGTTTGTCCTGTAACGCTTTCGTCGCCGATCATCACTGTCCGTCCTATTTCGTCGGCAATTCTGTCCACGATTTCCGTAAACCGCAACTGATCCGGTAATCGGAACGAGCGAACCGAAAGAATTTGTTTTCCCTCCGAAAGAACAAGATCAACATCGTTTTCAACAACATGAACAATCAAACACGGTTCAAAATGTTCCGGCGCCGTTTCGGAGTGAAACAGCAGCGCGGCAACCGCAAGAGATTTCAGTCCAATAAAGTGCGGCGAACAACCAATTGATCGAAACGCTCGAACCAACGATTGACGATAAGAAAGCGGAATCGTTGCCGCTAAAATTTTCCGGTTTTCTTCCGACGCATTGCCGAGAACCAGATAATCGAGCGGATCGTGTTCCGAAAAACCGGAGAGTTCCCGCAACACCTGATTTTTCAACAAGACAGGAATTTCCGGTTCAGTGCAAGGCGGAAGCGTTTGATAGAGTAATTCGACTTTGCTGCGGTCGAGGCAAAGCAACAACGGACAAGAACCAATTCGTTCTTCTTTAAGAATGTTACGAAGTACGGCAATCAGATTTGGAAGTTCATTTGATTTCGACAGTTTTTCGGGATGGTGATCTTTTTTTGCCGAAGTGTCGTCGATAACGGCAACACCTGCTTTTTGAACCGTTACTCCGCCTCCTCGCTGCAAAGACGCCAGTAAATAACGACATTCGGTATTGCTCCAGTCAATGGCCAAAAAACGCATGATTGATAGTCGTAACGTGTTGAGAGTTACTCAGGATTCGTCCTAAAGATCGAGGTTGGAATCAAAACGTAATTCGATAAGTTGCCATGAGGTTCCCGTTGAACCTTGCAAAGATGATTTACGGTAAAAAGTAAAAGTCCAAATCACCGGATAATATTCACCTTTCAAAATATAACGCATCAACACAATATCTTTTCCAATCGATTTGCTATGATACTGTTCATAAGTATGAAATTCGCCAACGTGTTTTTTTGTTTCATCCAGTTTGGTTCGTATTTCGGCAACCGGAGCCGACGAAGAACCAAGAGGACTTTGAAGGAGTAAATCTTCAAAAGCGTTTGTTGTATTTCCGTTAATGAGTTGAACGAAAAAAGCACGGATTTTGTCTTCTAATTCTTTGTGGGAATTATCTATCACCGGTTGTGCCTCTGCCGGACGCAACAACATGGAAGGTAAAAATAACAAGAACAGAAACAACAAAAGTGTTCCGCCGCCGAGCAAATACTGTAATCGCCGTATATTTTGTTTACTCATGGAAAATCTGCCAAACCGTTGACAACTAATGAAAATAGGACATAATGTCGTACCATTTCAACACGGACAAGCGATTATGACGAAACCAAACCATATTGTCAAGAGATTGAAATAATTTGTCCTCCCTTCGTCTCCAATGTCCCTATCGTCCCATTTGTCCCTGAGCCGAATATTTACCGAATATTTTAGGAACAATAGGAACAATAGGGACACTAAGGACTAATGGGACATTAAGAGTAATCTTCCCTAAACCCCAATCCCTAAAACCTTAAAAATGATAGAACTTGGCGTAAATATTGATCACATTGCGACAGTTCGACAGGCGCGTCGAACAGTGGAGCCTGATCCGGTGTGGGCGGCGGTGATGTCGGAACTTGGCGGCGCCGATGGAATTACGGTGCATCTGCGCGAAGACCGCCGACATATCAATGATCGTGATGTGGCGTTGCTTCGGGAAACGGTACGATGTAAATTGAATCTTGAAATGGCGTGTGTTGAGGAAATTGTGAAAATTGCCTGTAAAACGCTTCCGAATCAGGCGACTCTTGTTCCTGAACGCCGTGAAGAAATCACCACCGAAGGCGGTCTTGAAGTTACCGGTCAGACCGACACGGTTCAAAAAATTGTCCAACGTCTTCAAGATTGTGGAATCGTGGTGAGTTTGTTCCTTGATCCCGATTTGAAACAGATTGAGTCGGGAATCCAAACCGGTTGTAACGCGATTGAAATTCACACCGGACGCTATGCGTTGGCGAAAAACGATCATGCCCGAAATATTGAATTAACAAGGATTTGCGACGCCGGTAAAATGATTGCCGACGCCGGACTGCGACTTCATGCCGGTCACGGTTTAACATACCACAATGTTTTGCCGATAGCCGAAATTCCTAAAATGCAGGAATTGAATATCGGTCACAGTATTATTTCGCGTGCTTTCATGTTTGGTCTCAAGGAAGCGGTTGCGGAAATGAAACGCTTGATCCGGTCTGTTCCCGATGTTCGCGGATAAGTTTTCCGATGTCCTGTAATGTTTTAACGTCAACTTCGCGGAGTTTGCCGTCATAATCGGGTCCCGCGTCAATTGAAAAAATATTCCCGTACTTGACCGCACCAAGATAATCGTCAAAAAGTTTCTGCGCCGGATGCGCTAACCGGTCATGCTTCGGTAACGAATAGAACCACATCGCGCCGCCTTCGTGCGGCGGCAAAATCGGATACGTAAACTCCGCTATCTTCCAGTTTTGTTTTCCGCCTTTGAAATTTAGCTGAGGTCCTGCCGCCGACGCGTCTTCAAGCGGTCCCGGCTTGCCCATTTCGCCGAGGCGGATGTCTGCCGTTGACTGGTCGCCGTTATTGTATCCGATGAAACAGTCGGGCTGGAACTGTTTGCACCATGCGGTCGTTTCCTCGCGGCTCAATCCGCCTGTTCCGACGGCATAGTCGAACCAGATGTATTCGATTGCGCCGTATTGGGTCAACAATTCTTTCAACTGCGCCTTTTTCATTTCGGGATTACTGCCGCCCTTGCCTCCCGCGCCGTCCTCCGCGCCGGGGAAAGTCCAGTCGCCCTCCGAAAAATACAGCGCGAGTTTGATTCCATATTTATCGCACGATTTCCGAAGTTCCGCCAAAACATCTTTGCCTAACGGAGCATTCGTAACTTTACGCTCGGTTGTTTGGGTATCCCAAAGACAAAAGCCGTCGTGATGTTTTGTCAGGAATAAAATGTAACCCATTTCGGCGTCTTTGGCTGTTTTTACCCATTGGTCGGTATCAACATTTTTTGCCGGAAATAGTTTATCGTAATCCGTTCTTTTCGCAACGCCGCCCGTCCACTCGCGACCGGAAAACGTACTGAACGACCAGCAGATAAACATTCCCCACCGCAGGTCTTTCAGTTCCTGCACACGTTGTTCGGAAACAACACGAGCGGCAGTTTTTTCTTGTGAGAATGCGGATAACGGGCAACTGATAAAATACAGCAGACACAACGCAATCCCGCAAACTACGCATACTTCAAAAATAGTTTTTCGTTTCATTGTCAATTTCCTTTCTGAATCCTGAGAAGGATTCGTTCATTGTAAACAAATTCATTAGGGAATCTCTAAAAATACCATTTGCCCAAAAATATTGATTATTTGTCCCATTAATCCCTATCATCCTTAATGCCTTTATAAAAAAGGACTTTAAAGACAATAGGGGCATTAGGGACATTAAGGACAAATGATTTTTCATAAAATTTTGCGGTTAAAAAACGAATTTTAAAAGAAGTATATTTTAACGGGACCAATCAGACCGGATTCGGTTTTGCCGAGATATCTGGTTGGGATTGTTAGGTAGTGATTGCCAAGCGTGTTATAGATTTCTACTTCAATCTTGTTTTCTCCGGTTTGGAGAAATTCTTTGATTTCAAAAGTCCAAGGAGCCGCAACTCTTGTCCCAACTTCTCGACCATTCACAAAAACTTGCGCCGACGAAACAACACGTCCCAAATCAAGCGTAATATGTTCGCTGTTTTGCAATTCTTTCGACGTTACGGAAAACTGCTTGCCGTAACGAATTCCACCGCTAAATGTTCGCAAGCCCGAAATTTTTGTCCAATCGCCAAGCGGAATCTCGCCCTCTTCACACTTGAATTTCACCGGCTCCGAAAAAATATCGCCGCCATATTTACCGCCATTTCCCCAAGCGGAAAGCGTTACGTTTGCCCCCGACTTTTTGAATTGATCACGAATAATAGATACCGACTTGCCCTCGTTTTGCAGCGATACGATATTTTGCAGCGATACGATATTATTTAAAGTACCTAATTCCCTGCCGTTATCGTTACCATTGATTGTTTCAAGAACCATTGAAGTAACGCCGCTTGGAACTGTGATTTCTTTTGTTCCCGGCGCGGTTTGGAAACGATAAAAACACGTTATGGTTTTTCCGGCAAAGACGTCAAACGGAAGAATCCCCAAATGTAATCGGTTCGACTTCACATCAAACCACCGCATCGCCAACGTTCCGGTTGTTTCATGTTGAACGCCGTCCAACTCCGTCGCATTGATTGTTGGAGGTCCCATCGTCGGGTGAGTTGCCCAAAGACTTCCGGCAAACGGCGAAAGTTCAACAGCACGTTTCCACGACGAATCATCAAAATCAGGTTGCGTCCAATTGTCTTTGGGGGTTTCCGTACAAATCCAATCTTTATTTGTCGCCAGCAAAACCGCGCCGGAATCTTTCGCGTCTCTTGTCCGTAACTCCGCAATCAATCCGCGTTGACCGCCGCCGTTGAATGTTTCGACAGCAATCACGTTTTTACCTTTTTGCAAGATTTTTGAAACGTCGAAATTTTGAATCTGATTCCACGTCTTACCACCGCCAAGATATTTTCCATTTAACCAGATTTTGAAATTGTCGTCCGCAGTAATCGCAATTGACGCAAGTTCGAATGATATTGTTTCGGGCAAATTGAACGAACGGCGAAAATAAGCGTTTCCATCGCCTTCGGCGTTCCAAATCCAAACGGAAGAGTTGTGCATTGTTGTCCGTGTGAAATTATCGCCTTGCACGGCTTCTTTGGCAAACGAAGAATCAGACGGCACAACCACAAAATATCCCGTTCCCACGTTGTCATAACGCAACAATAACGGATTCGCGCCGGTGTTGAGTGTTACGGACTTATCGGACAAGTTGATTGGTTTTCCGTTAAGCCATGCCGCCGCCGGTTTCATGCCGCCGACGAGAATAATTCCTTTTGTTGTCTTTAATGTTTCTGAAACTAAAACCGTTGTCCAAAGATAATATCGCGTTCCTTCCGGTTCGGATTGACGCACGGTTTGCAAGTGTCCGGCGGTCGCGTATCTGCCAAGCCGGATAAATTCATCGTACATATTTTCCTTCAGACCGTGATAGCCTTGATGTCCCGCATCGCCTTCAACTCCGTATTGCCACGAAAAATCATAGTCCTTCCAAGCGTAACTTTTCCCGCCGATTTCTATCGGCTTTTCGGGATACTCGTTGATCTTCAACAATTCCAATTCGAGCTGTTGTTGCGTTTGTTCGTTCATTTTTTCGGGCAACGCGCCGAGTTGTCGGAATTTCGGACCGAAGCCGTAGGTTTGCGAACGCCAGGTCAAATTGGAAAAATCGCCAAGAACGCGATTTCGCGTCAAGTCATAAGCGTATTGAAATTGTCGTGCTTCCGCGCCGATCAATTCATCTTTTTTGGCGGGCAAACGGAAATCGCCGAAGGTATTGTCCAATGTCGGAATGATTCGACTTGACCAATTGCCGTCAAGAACAATCGTTTTTTGCGGCGCGGCGTTTTTATTTTCCGTGTTGTTTTCTGTGATGTTTTCTGTTTTTATCGCAGTTTTTCCGTCGGGCGAAAACGCAACAATCACAAGTTCGTTCGCTGTATTGGTCAAACGGAATCTTGTCACGGTTTCATTTTGTTCGAGGACTTCGAGCGGTTTTCGTTGACCTGTCCACACGTCCCAGAGTTCCGGTTTGCCCGAACTTCGGACAACACATTCCGCGCTTTCGGGCAAACGATAAAACGCGTAAACATCGTTGTCCGCAATTTTGCGATGAACAAAATACAACATTGATTTCGCATCTTTCACAACGACATCCTGCACGAATGCTTCACGGATTGCATTTAGCGCGTCGGCGGGATTTTGGAAACGGAATTTTTCGGGCAACTGTTCGGCGAGTTTCTGAACTTCGGGATCGTTTGCGCCTTGCCTGTCGGAAAATTGGGGCGTCTCGCCGAGCGTAACGACAATTCCGCCCGCTTGGGCAAACGCGGCCGCTTTCTCCAACATCGAATGCCGAATCGCTTTCGGGTTCGGCAACACAAGAACGCGGTAAGATTCTCCGGCAATATTCAGCCGTCCGTTTTTGATTTCGGCTTTGTTGACGGATTCAA
This sequence comes from Planctomycetaceae bacterium, assembly GCA_031259095.1. GTDB lineage: Bacteria > Planctomycetota > Planctomycetia > Pirellulales > Thermoguttaceae > WRKP01. The sequence continues at coordinate 12,828 of JAIRLW010000009.1, forward strand.
AATCAATGAAGTCCGTGTCGATTTTATTTTTGTACAAAGTCTCAACCATTGCAAACGCCAGATCACGCGATTTGTTCCCGTCAATTCCCGCCTGCGCTGGCGCGACCGGATACCAAACCGCAACGTCGCAAACATGGTTTCCTTGCGTCATCAAATAGGCGAGTCGTTGTTCCGCGTCCATGAACGTTTTGAAATGTTTCCAATACGGCATTCGCCAATGATTGCAAGGCGGCGCCCATTCCCACCATCCGCCGTGCGTCGAATAATAAAGCCCGTGCAAGGAGAGCAGATTGTAACCCAACAGATAATTGGCGAATGTTGCGTCGGCAATCTGTTCCGACGAAGTTCCCCAACCGCTGCCGTAAAATCCTTCCAACCAAACGCGCGGACGATTATTCAAATGCGCAATCGACGCGGCAACTTTCGCTTTGATGATCTCTTTTGAAAGTCCGGGTTGATCGCTTCCGGGACCTTGATTCCAACGTTGTGTGCGGAAGTAATCGCCGAATTCTGTAAGATTGCGTCCTCTTCCGCCGTGATCGCAACCGTAAGTCATTCCGCGATCCTGATGCCAGTCGTAAACCGGCTTAAAATAGTTTTCTTCCGACAGTTGCACCAGGACGTCATAGTAATCGAGCCGAACTTTTACGGTTCGTTGTCCGGCGTCGGCAAACAACGCCGCCAGTTCGGGGCGCACGTCGTAACCTTTTCGTTTACGAAATTCGTCGGCGAAATAATCGTTCCACAAACGTCCGCCAACGCGGAAATTCAACTCGTCGGAGAAAAAGAAATTCAACCCTTTCCCGCCTTCGTTTTGGTTGTTATTTTCGAACGGTTGAAAGAATTTTTCGACGACGGCTTTTCCCGATTTCGGATGCATCGGGTCGATAGACGGATCGATTTTTCGTGTTGTGATGATATATTTTTTGCCGTTAATGATTTCGGCAGAGACGATATTGTTTTCGTTATTGGGGTTTGGAGTTGGCGAGTTTGGGTCAACAGTGTTGCAATCGAGAACTTGCCCGACAATTTCAGGATAATCGTGAATTGCCTCGTCCCATTTCCAACCTTGCCCAACTCCGAGCGTGTAATCGCTCAGACTGATGGCAATACCATATTTTTTTGTTTCTTGCATAAACCATTGGACGAGTTCCCGCCATTGATCGCTGAACAGCGGCGGTTCGCTTGGATAAGTGTAACCGTAAGACAAACCGCCTTTATCGCTGTGAGCGTAATTGATTTGCAAACCGGTTGTTCCGCGTCCCATTTGCGCAAGTTTTTCGAGTTGCCATGACAACCGTTCTTTGGTCAACGGATCGCCAAGCCACCAATAAAACGCCACATTTCCGTAACCAACCGGCGGCGTTTTAAAATCACTGACCAACATTTCGCGCGTCAAATTGTCTTTCTTCCAACCGGCAGGAACTGTTTCGTCAACGGCGGAACGTTTTAGCGGCGTTGTATTTTTGAGAATAAATTCAACAATCGGCGTTGGGTCTTTGAGACTATGAGGATGATGACCGATCCCGTGTTTTAAGATCACTTCAATTGGAGCATTCATTTTTTTATAACGTTCAACAAGAATCGCGGTATTTTCCTCATACGGTACCACATCATCGCTGTCTCCGCAAACACTCAGAATCGGAATTTTTTGTTCCGCTAACAATTTTAATGAGTCAATCGGATTGCCGCTGAATTTCAAGGCTTCCTCATCGGTGAGTTTGTAGAGTTTCAAAATCTGTTGCCAATCGCCGACACTTCCTTTTCCTTTTCCCTTACCGCCGGGCCAACTTTTGAAATCACAAACCGGAGCGTCAATGTAGAGGCATGAAACTTTTGTCGGATTGGCGATTGCCCAGCGAAGAGAGCACAAACCGCCTCGACTCATTCCAAGTAAAACCGGTTTTTTTGAAAATCCGTATTTTTCTGTAAGAAAATTGTAAAATTCGTCGCGTTCTTTGAGATGTTGAGGCGAACCCAGCAAGTCGCTGCAACTCATAAACGCCGCATGATAACCTTTGTTCAAGAGCGCGATTTCTGTTTGCGGTTCGCTTCCCCAAAAAACCGCACGCCAAACCCAAGGCGTTCCTTCGGCGACATTTTTAGGAACAACAACACGGCAAGGTCTTTTTCCAACCTCAAATTCATAAGATTCAAAACCATTCCAATTCCCTTTTTTACCGGTCAATTCCTCCGCCGAAACAAACAGAGAACAACCGTAAAATAACAGGACGATATTCAAAACAAGACACAATATTTTTTTCATTTTAGGTATTTTGAGTTAAGGTTTTGGTAACGATTCAGTGGAATCGCTAAAAAATAATTGTTAAAAAAATTTGTTTTTAATCACCGAATTATTTGTCCCAATTTGTCCCTAAAGTTCTTCTCTGTCCCTAAAATTTAGGGCTAAGGGACGATTAGGAACAAAAGGGACGTTAAGGACGAATGATTTTTGAATCATAAATCGACGTTGTGTTTAGGAAGCGGTTAGGTATTTTGAGAAGTTCTCAATTAGTATTGCCTGTTGTTTTTCTCTCCGATTATGGCAGCCGAAGTCTTGGGTCGGCGAGGTTGATGATGAGTGTTTCGAGAATGATTCTTGGATCGTTTCGGCTTGCGCCTTTCAGATCAAGATCGGCATGAAGCAGCCAGTCCAAGAGTTTAGCTCCGCGAAAACGTCCCAACATTTTGAGTTGTTTTTCCGACTTTTTTTCAATATAGTAACGATTAACACCGGCTTGTTCCAATGCGGCGGCGGGCGTGATTTTTTTTCCATGTTTTTCGCCGTCGAGAATTAATTGTGTTGCTGCCGCGAATTTACGAAGTGTTGGAGCAATCTGGGCAAGAATACCAACCGCGTTTTCTCCGGCAAGAAGT
>JAIRLW010000041.1 GCA_031259095.1 Planctomycetaceae bacterium
GGTCATGCGATGAACAGCGCGATGGAAGTAATTGACCGGCGCACTGTCCGTATTACCCGTTCACAGCAGACGCTTGACGAATTTAAGACGATGCTGAAAGTATCCGTCAAACGAAATTCTCTGAAATCTTCGGGCGATATCGTGATACGGAAAATTACTTATTAAAACAGGTTCTACAGGGGGCTGGGAAGTGGAAGAGACGGTCTGAGTCCGTCTCAAAAGCACGCCAATTTAGGAATGCGGGCGTCTCGCCCGTATGAGTTTGCGGTGATTTCGGATATCATCATAAATCAAAAAAACTTTTAACAAAAATAAGGATTTTGAACAATGAAAAAAAATATTTTAATTGCTGTATTATTCTTTGTTGCGGCAGGAATTGTTGCAACGGCGCAGGAATTACAACAGGAACCCTTGACCGCCTCGCTGACCGTTCAGGTCAATCAACCGGAGATCAAAGTGAGTCCATCGTTGTATGGTATTTTCTTTGAAGAAATCAATCATGCCGGAGACGGCGGTCTTTACCCGGAATTGATTCGGAACCGCTCTTTTGAGTTTAAGACGGAACCGGAATTTTGGACAATCTCCGCATCATCCCGTCAATCCGGAACAATCAACATTGAAAAAAATGATACCGGAACGCAATATAACTCCATCATATTACGTGTCCGCGTTTTGGAATCGAAAAACAATTTTTCCGTCGTCAATGAAGGATACTGGGGAATACCAATTACGAAAAACGAAGAATATCATCTGATTGTCAGAGGTAAAGCCGGAAACGATTTTAACGGTTCAATTGATTTTGTAATCCAGAGTTCGGACGGCAAAAACAAACGCGCTTCAGTGAAATTGGAAGGGCTTGCGAAAGATTGGGCAACTTACGAATTTAATTTCCGTGCCGAAACTGATGATCCGAATACGCGGTTGGCAATTATTCCGTCATCGGTTGGAACTTTTTGGCTCGATTATGTTTCGCTCAAACCGGTTAAAACGTACAAAAATCATGGTTTGCGGATTGACCTGATGGAAAAACTCGCGGCGCTCAAACCGGCGTTTGTCCGTTTTCCCGGCGGTTGTTGGGTTGAGGGAAACACAATGCGTGAAGCGTCGCGTTGGAAACGAACTATTGGACCGGAGTTTGACCGTTGGACGCAACCGAATTTGTGGGGTTATCATTCCGCCAACGGTATCGGTTATCACGAATACCTTCAAATGTGTGAAGACTTGAACGCCGACGCAATGTTCGTAATCAATTGCGGTATGTCGCATAGAGAGACTGTACCAATGGATAAAATGGACGAATATGTTCAGGATGCGCTTGACGCTATTGAATATGCGGTTGGTGCGGCGGATTCAACATGGGGAAAAATTCGTGCGGAAAACGGACGCCCCGAACCGTTTTCGCTCAAATATATCGAAATCGGAAACGAAAACGACGGTACTGCTTATTGGGAACGGTACGATTATTTTTACACGAAAATCCGCGAAAAATATAAAGATATTCAAATCATCGCCAATCGGCGGCGAGGCGATCTAACAAATAAAAAGCCGATAGAAATTATTGACGAACACTATTACGACAATCCGGAGTTTTTTATTCAGAATGCCAACCGTTACGATAAAAATGACCGTTCCGATAAAAAGATTTATGTTGGCGAATATGCGGTAATACGTGATTGCGGAAAGGGGAATCTTGCCGCAGCAATTGGGGAAGCGGCATTTATGACCGGTATGGAGAAAAATTCTGATGTTGTTATTTTGTCTTCTTACGCACCGCTTTTTGTCAATATTCGCGACCGAAAATGGAATCCAGACTTGATTGTTTTCGATGGAACACGTTCTTACGGTATTCCTTCTTATTACGTACAACAATTGTTTAGTCTTCATCGTTCCGATGTTATTGTTCCTAATTTAGTCACCACAACCAAAAGCGAAAACAAATACACTGGTGCGTTTGGGGTTGGTTCTTGGAACACAAAAGTGGAATATAAGGATGCAAAAGTCAGCCTAAACGGTAACATTCTTTGGGAAGCAAAACTCGACAAAATTCCTGACAATGCGGTTGTCCAAAAAGGTGATTGGAAATTTGAAGATGGGGTGTTACGGCAAAAGAGCAATACCGCTGATTGCCGTTATCTTTTCGGGTCGGACACATGGAATGACCGGATTTTTTCCGTCAAAGCCCGAAAAACCGAAGGAACGGAAGGATTCCTGATTCTTTTTTCGGCGGCAAAGGATAAAGTTGCTTGGCTCAATATTGGCGGTTGGAACAATTCGCGTACAGGAATTGAGGTCAATCAGAAGTTGATCGGCGAGGCAAGCCCGTTTACTGTTGAAACCAATCGTTGGTATGACATACGAATTGAAATGAAGGGCAGAAAAATCCGATGTTTTATTGACGATCAATTCCTTTTGGAACGTGAATTACCTGTTCTCACATCAACAACTCCGATTCATGTTGTTTCAGGTTTGAACGAAAAGCAAGACGAGTTGATTATGAAAATTGTTAATGTATCGCCAAAGCCGTGTGAAACAAAAATTACACTTGATGGAATTACGAAAATTCATTCGGCGGTTAAGGCAATTGTTCTGACTTCGGAAAACGGCAGTGACGAAAATACACTGGAGCAACCCCAAAAAGT
>JAIRLW010000139.1 GCA_031259095.1 Planctomycetaceae bacterium
TTTACACAAAACTAGAAAATACAAAGACTTACGAAAAAAAGCGGTTTGCCAAATCACTCGTGTAATTGGAAATGAACAATAAAAAAAACAACCCCTCACCGTCAGGTAGGCTATAATCCTGACGCCCCTTTCGGGGCTGATATAAAAAATAAATATTCCACTGATATATTACTAAAAACCTAACTCAATGCATGACGAACAGCAAAAATAGATCGGAATATTCAGTATAATCGTTAAAGTTTTTCTGTTTTACCGTCGATTCTGATGAAAGATGATTTTTTTTCTTTTGTTCGTTGACTATTTCAAAAATTACTGAAACAATGCGGTATTTGACTCAATCCATGATTCCGGCGATTTTGACTATCGTCGGTTTACTGATTTTGGCTCGCAATGTCGCTGCAACTCCTGTAACCGCAACATCTTTTGAAAAAGTTAATCCATTCGGAATCCAAACAGAGGATTTTTTTGATCAATCTTCTGATCAACTCCCATTCTTTAATCAATCTCTTGACCAATGTTCTGATCAATTTGATCAATTGGATCAATTATTTGATCATCCGTTTTTTTCGGCGAATGTTGATTGTTATCTTGGTCAGAAACGCCGACAACGCGGAAGCGGCGGCAGAATTTGGACGAATTTGTATTACGGAAACACCGTCTTAGAACCGAAAGGAATGAACGCCAAAATTAAACCGAATCTTTTTGGTCTTCAAGTTGGATTGGACATTGTTCAATCGCACGGCGTTTATAAAACTTTTTTTGGCAACTTTAATCAAAGCAAAACAAAATATCCCGACCAAACAAACGCTGATACCGAAAACTATCTTTTGGGTTATGGAAAATATATTTATCTGAACGGCTGCCATTTCGGCGGAGCCGGAAGTTTGGGTTACGACAGATATAAAATCCGTAATTCATCCTATCAAATCAATGCCAAAGGCGACGGGTTGCAATGTAATCTTTTTGGGGAGTTTGGTCTCGATTTTATTCTTGGCCAATGGGGAATTAAACCGTTTTATGCGTTACAGTATGATTTTTTGTATCATGGACGTATTGGTCAAGCGTCCGTGCCGGTTCGAGAGGATTGGAATGGTCATGGATTGAGCCAGTTTTTAGGAATACGATTTAATTGGAAACTTTTTGAATCTTTTGAACTCCAGAGCAGATTGACTTGGATCCATGAGCTGTTAGACAATCCGCCGGTTTATTATCATGCCCGATTTTCGGCGGTTCAGGGAACCGGTAGTCCGGCGGTTTTATTCTACGAAGGCAATACGGGACGGGATTGGGCGTGGATTGGTTTTGGTTTGAAATTGGAGGGCGTGTACAATGTTTTTCTTTTTCTCGATTACGACCTGATGATTAACGCCCGACACACGACGCATCTCGGCAATCTCGGACTCTGTTTCGGTTGGTAATTTTTCTAGGGCGTTTCTAAAAATTACTGATTCGTTCACATTTTCGTCTTAGAAAAGGCAGTTGGAAAATGAAAAAAAACGATTCCATCCTTCAAAACACTCCTCTTTATCCGTTTCGGTTTGAGCCGATTTATAAAGATTATCTTTGGGGCGGCAACCGATTGCGAGAATTATTTCATCGTCCGGTTCCTGATAATGTTGCGGTTACGGCGGAATCATGGGAAATCAGTGATCATCCTCATGGTCTGAGTGTGATCCGCAACGGAATGCTTTGTGGTTTTACGTTGCGCGATATTCTTTTGAATCATCCGCAGAAACTGTTTGGAGCCGATTATCTCAATCCCAACATACTGCCGAAACGTTTTCCACTTATTTTGAAATATCTCGACGCCGCTCAACCGTTATCGGTTCAGGTTCATCCTGACCATGTTCTTGCTCAAAAGTTGGCGTTTGACGATTGGGGCAAGACCGAAGCGTGGGTTGTTGTTGAGGCGGAACCGGACAGTGTGATTTATATTGGTACTCGTCAATCTTATTCGTTTCAGGAGCAGGAACAACTTATTCGAAACGGTCATTGGGACTTGTTGTTAAATCAGATTAACGTTCGGAGCGGCGATTGTTTTTTTATTCCTCCCGGTACGCTTCACGCATTGGGAGCCGGAATTCTTGTCGCTGAAATTCAGACGTCAAGCGATATTACGTTCCGAATGTTTGACTGGAATCGTCTGGATCACGACGGCAAACCGCGTGAGTTGAACATTGAAGAAGGACTTCGGGCATTACGGGTTCAGGAGTTGCCTGTTACGGTTCAGGTTCCCGTGAAAACGGAAGACATTCATTGTGAACGGTTGATTATAGACAAGAGTTTTACGGTTAACCGTTGGATATTAAACGAACAAATTATTTGGTATAACGATCACCGCTGTCATCTTTGGACGGTTCTGGAAGGTTCGTTGATTATTTCGTTTACGGCGGGACGGCGAATGCAAATTATGAAAAATTCGGAACGGGAAACAGACCCTGACGCGATTGAAATATTACAACGCGGCGATTCAATCCTAATTCCGGCGGTGTGCCGAGACCTCCAGTGTATTCCCGAAAACAACCATGCCGTATTCCTTGATGTTATTCCGGGAGAATTTTAAGTGAAGGTTTTGGAAAATAAGGTATGAGAAAGGTATGAGAAAGGTATGAGAATGGAAATAACCAAGTCAAATCGCAAATCATCATCGACATTGATTGGATACCAGATTAAAATAGGGTTATGTGTGAAATTTATTGAAAGTGTTGTCCATATACCTTGTTTTGTAGGGGGTAAAGACGACTCATCAATAAATTTGAGACGCTGCCCTAAAATAGACCGTTACATTCAATTGGGAACCTCTAAAAATTCATTTTTTAACCACAACGTTTTATGAAAAATCCTTTGTCTCTAATGTCCCCTTAGTCCCTAAAGTCTCTCTAAAAAAGGACTTTAGGGACTAAAGAGACATTAGGGACAAATAATCAATTAATTAAAAATCCTTTGGCAAACAATATTTCTAGAGATTCCCAATTGTATTTAAAATAACCGTTTGGTTCTATTCAACCGTTACTCGAACAGTTGCCGACTATGGAACACAATGACGACGAACTCCGGCTTGCTCCGATAGCAGAAGACGAATTGGGGTTTGCCCCGATTGAAGACGATGACATCAATAAAACGATTGCGCCGGATATTCCGTATAATGCCGGAGTTCGGTTGATTCCGGTGATCTGTTCCGCTTGCAAAACCAGACTTTATGCCGGCGAAAATCAAGTTGGTCTTTGGAAACGTTGCCCGGATTGTTACCGTTTAACAGAAATTCTGGCGGTTCCGGAACGTTTCATGTTAACCGCCGACGATCCCGAAGCGGCTGGAGGTTATAATATTCAGGAACCGGATGTTTCCAGACAGGATATTTTTCAAATCAGAGCGGAAAATCAACGATTATTCAAAGAAGATCAGGAAAAACAAAATCGAATCCGACACGAAAATCGTCTTCCGCCGCCGGTTTTCATTGATAAACCGCCGATGATGGAAAATGCTCTTAACCGCCTTTTGAAAAGCGGCAAAGAAAAAAAAGACGAGGAATCCGTCATTCAACAACAAAGGGAAATCGAAGAAGAAACCGAAGCCATCAAACAAGCAGTTCGTAGTGGAACGTTGGACGCCTATCTTGCCGGTTCCCAAAATAATTCCGGCGCCAACGATCCGGCTGTACGAAAACGTCTCGAAAAACAACGTCAGTTCGACGCGGCAACTTCATCGCCTACTCCGCCGTCCATGCCGTTGCCGCCGCCGTTACCGCCTTCTACTTCATCGCCGTCATCTTCACCCTCAACGTTACCGCCGCCATTGCCGTCGCCGCTAACCATTTTTCCTTCTCCGTCTCAATCGGAAATTCCGTTACTGTCGAAACCGTCAAAAATTTCGTTGCCGTCTGAGCGTTCCCAACATGCCGCGTCCGATTTTTTGTGGTCGCCGTTATTCGATTCTCATTGCCGTGCCAGAATGGTTGTATTGACTCTTTGCGGTTTTCTCGGCAATCTCACCGGTGAAAAAGCACGGTCAATGATCTGGCAAATTCTATTCGATAGAGTTTACGGACAAACAAGCGGTTATTCGTACAATTTAATAGAAAGCGGTTTCTTTCTCGTCAATTTCTGGTTTGGCGCGGTTTTGAGTATTGTTTGGCTGACGATGTTATTTTTGTTTGGAATTAGTCTTTTTTTGGAAACTTCCGCCGGAAAGGATCGGGTGGAGAACTGGATTCCGTTTGATCTTGATTTTGGTTGTTCCTATATCGGCTGGTCGCTTCTGATTCTTTTTGTTTCAGGTTTTCCCGGTTTTATCGTCTGGCAGGGAACCAGTTTTTTCATGCCGGATCAAGAATCAGCGTTGATAATTCTCCATTTTATCGGACAATTCCTTTGTTTTCCGATTCTTTTTCTCTGTGTTATCGAATCGGATACTTTTTACGGAAATTACCCGCGCAAAACATTAACAAGTTTATATCAACATCCGGGTCTTTGGCTGAAACTGTACGGTAAAGCAATCGTTTTAATTGGTATTCCGACCGCAATTCTTGCCGGTTTACTCCTTGCCGGAACAGCATTGGAAAAACATTGGTTTATGCAATCGTTGTTTTATTATCTTATTGCGGCGGTTCTTTTAACTTTTTGCGGTTATTTTGTCCTTTTCTATTTTCGGCTTCTCGGCAAAACCGCATGGGCAATCCGGTTAAAAGAATAGAAAAAAAACTGGTAATATATCAGCGGAATATTCCAAAACGTCTTTTAACAGTTTCCGCAAACCTTATTTTCAACCTTATTTTTTCCTAACAAAACGATTTACCAAAAAACCTCAGTAGAGACGCAATGCATTGCGTCTCTACAAACCTCATTACCTCATTAACAAATCATTTTTCAACAATGAGGTAATGAGGTAATAAGGTTGGTTGTGGGGGGAATCATTTTGCTACTGAGGTTGTTTATCCAAAAATCCAACATTCGGCAAGACCTCGACCTCGAAAAAGTAAAACGGATTTTAAAGTAAGATGCGTCTATTTGCACTTTCCTAAAATGACAAACTACTTTTTGAAATATTTTTTGTTTTTTACATTAGCCCCGATAGGGGCGTCAAGATTATAGCCCACCCCAACGGGGTGGGGTTAAGTTCCTCCCAACCCGACGCCCTGAAAGGG
>JAIRLW010000160.1 GCA_031259095.1 Planctomycetaceae bacterium
TGTTTGATAATTTGTTCCCATAACAAACCGGAATGTTTCAAAATCTCCCGTTATTTCCGTTGCAACCCCAAACGATTTCATCATTTCAAGCGTCATACGAATATAAGGTTTTGAAACAAGATTGCCTGAAACATGAAGTTCGATATTACCGGATTGAGCCGCCAACGGCGCCGCCATGAGCAAAGCGCTCAGAAATTGGCTGGAAACAGAACCGGATACTGTTGCCGATTTCGTAACAACGGCGCTGTTTTCCGGCAACGGAAACCGATAATCATTACCAAAAAACGATAACGGCGGAAAACCGGTTTTTTCGCCGTAACAAATTTTTGCGCCGAGCGATTGTAACGCTTCCGCCAAATCACGGATTGGACGTTCATGCATGCGCGGTTTGCCGTAGAGACGATAATTTCCGTCGGAAAATGCCAGCAACGCCGTTAAAAACCGTGCGGTTGTTCCGCTGTTTCCGACATAGATTTCCGCATGGCGATTTGGAAAAATTCCGCGTGTTCCCGTCACTCGCATTTGATGAAGTTTGGAATCATGCTCGATTTCCAAACCAAGTTGACGCAAGGCGTTGAAGAGGACTTGCGTGTCCTCTGAATCGAGTACGCCGTCCAAGAGAGTTGTCCCTTCCGACAACACCGACAAAATTAACGCCCGATTAGTCATACTTTTAGAACCGGGCAAAACAATTACAGCGTCCAACGCTCCGCTAGATGGAATTATTGATTGATACACGATTTTCTCAATACAAAGACCAAAAAACAACAAAACGAAAACTATGCCAAAAATACAGTTTTCAAACTAACACAAAATAATACCAAAAATATTGCCGCTGTACACTTTGCCGAAATTCAAATTTGTCTTAAAGGGAACTTCTAAAAACTTATTTCTTCACAAACTAAAGTCGGCTAAAATCGACTGAAATCGATTTTAGCCGACTTTGGTCGATCAAAAAATGAGTTTTTAGAAATTGCCTAAAGATTGCCCTATCTGTCCCATCGGTCACTATCGCCTCTAACCCTCAAAATCATCCGCAGATTACGCTGATTATTTTGAGGGATGTTATCATGAGATAAAAATAAAGGTCATTATTCAGTGGAATTTCTAATACTGATTTTGAACTACGAAGGACACGAAAGGACACGAAAATGATGTTTCTATTTTTTATTTTTCATTTTCTATTGTTTAAAACCTTTTGTGAACCTTCGTGTTTTTCGTGGTAAAAATAAAAATCGGGGAAAAGAGATCACTGTCATTGAAAATGGCAAATAATTTAAAAACAATTTGCGAAAATCTGTGTAGTCTGCGGACTTTTCTCGCGGTATTCTCGAAGGTTAGTAAAATAGACAATGACGCCTGATATTGACCACAAACAGCAATCTCCCAATCTTGAAATAATCAAAAATTTTTTCTGGGGCGTCTTGGAACAATAAATTGAAAAAATTAAAATAAGCGGCAGTGTTTTTACTAATCTACTATTCCTTCTTTATTTTACCTTTCTATTATGGCTTCGCAACAGTGGTATTATCGGAAAGGAACGGCTCGATTCGGACCGGTTGCCAGTGCGGATATTAAAAAAATGGCTGCCGAAGGAAAATTGGAACCAACCGATTTGTTACGCGGCGTTGGAATGACCGAATGGGTTTCTGCTTCGAAAATCACAGGGCTTTTTCCGAAAACAGAATCAGCAACATCAACAAAAAATTCAATCAACAGAACTGCATGAAATGGATGAAGATGGACGAAGTCTTGTGTTACGTCCGAATGAACAGTCACAATCCCCCGACATGGAACAGCAGGAAGAACAGCAAGAAACTGCCGCCGTTAGCAATGAAGAAACGGAAAACATAGAAGAATCAAAAAATAACGAATCCGTCAATGCCGAGATCGATATGGAAGAAAATAATTCAGTTGCAAAAACAGATCAGGAAAATGAAGAGTACGAAAATGAGGAGCAAACAGAATGGACACAAAACGACGACTCTACGGACATGAAACGGTTACAGGATCGAATGGAGTTAATGGAACGCCTTTTTGGTAAAGGTATTTCATTATTTGAGGCGATTATTCCATGGACCTTGTTGAAATTTGTTTGGATTGAGATTGAATTTAATCCGGTCAGATATTTATTCTATTGGTTTTTGATGGGCGGAATTCTCGTTGCGATAACAGCTCATTCAACATGGCTGGCGAATCTCGGTTATAATCCAACTAAAGACGGAATGTAACAAGTGGTTTTGTTTTTTTTGAAATATTAACGATCTCCGGCGGTTTTAACCGCCATAACATTTTTTATACAGCAACCTCTAACTACCTTTTAACAATGAAAACATATCGTATCGGCATTATTGGTTTTGGAATGATTGGTAAAGTTCATGCTTTTTGTTACGCGGCATTGCCGTATTATTCGGAACCGTTTGACGCAACATTTCAGATCTCACATGTTGCCACCGCTCATCCCGAAACAGCGGAAAAAGCAAAACAACTCTGCGGCGCCGAAACAGCAACCACTAATTTTCGTAATATTACGGAAAATCCAGACATTGATATTGTTCACATTTGTACGCCGAACAATCAACACTTTGAACCATTGGTTTCCGCAATTCAAAACGGTAAACATATTTATTGTGACAAACCGCTCACTACGTCGCTTGCCGAAGCCGAATATCTCCGAAATATTCTTGATACGGAAAAATATACCGCAACAAATCAGATGACTTTTCATCTCCGGTTTTTTTCGGCAATTCAGAAAGCCAAACGGTTCATCGATGCCGGACAACTTGGACGAATTTATCAGTTTCGGTTTTCGTATCTTCATTCGAGTAACGCTTCACCTTTAGTTCCTTTTAAGTGGAAACATTCGGAATCCGGCGGAGTGGTTCGTGATTTGGCGTCGCATCTTTTGGATTTGACCGATCATCTGCTTGGTTCTTTGGACTCGGTTTTAGCCGAAACACAACACGCTGTACAAAAACGTCCGGTTTCAGAATCGAATCCTGAATTGGTTGATGTTCACGCCGAAGATGCCGTAACTATTCTGGTGAAAACCCGAAACGGCGCTCATGGAATTTTAGAAGCAACCAAGTTGGCAACCGGTAATGAAGACGAAATGCGTTTTGAAATCAATGGGGAAGAAGGGGCGATTCGGTTCAGTTTGATGAATCCTCATTTTCTGGATTTTTTCGACGCAACCGTTTCCGATAAACCGCTTGGCGGTTATTCGGGTTGGCGGCAAATTCCTTGCGGCGGAAGATTGGAACGTCCCGAGACCGATTTTCCATCACCAAAATCAACAACAGGTTGGGTTCGCGCTCACGTGTCCTGTCTGTCGAATTTTTTACACGCCGTTACACAAAATCGTCCGGCATCGCCGGACTTGTTGCAAGGAATCAAAATTGACCGATGGATTGATGCCGTTTTCCGTTCGGCAAAAACACGAACATGGGTAACAATCAAAAATGAATAATCTCGACTTGAACAAACAGATTTTTTTTGTAAAATATTCTGAATGAAAAATAAAATCGACAGTGGCACGCATGAAACACAAAAAACACCGGAACCCGCCCATCCGGGAAATATTTACGATGTTTTCGTTAAGAATATTTTTGGACGGGTATTTATCTTCGTTGATTTTTTGCTGAACTATGCCGATTCTAACTTTGTTAGTAAGATAGATTTAGAAAAAATTTCTCCTGCGTCAACCCATTATGTTGGTCAAAAAGGCGACGAACAGATATTGGATTTAGTTTTTTCTTGCCCGCTCAAAAATCATATTGATGCTCAAGTAATGATCATTTTTGAGCATGCCGGAACTACATTCGACGATATACCGGTTCGGCTGCTTTGCTATGCCACAACAATTTGGTGGAACGAACTTAAAAAGGGTCAAAAAGTATTATCCGTAATTTATTTTATTGTCGTGCGTACCGGAGCGAAGCCGTATCACGGTTCTTATCCCCGAGTAAGTGATTGGTTGCCCAAAGATGAAAACGGTTTGCCAATGGGTTTTATCCCTGATGTCCACTATTACGTGGTGGATTTACCGGCATACGATGGTGATTGTTTGTGTGGCGGTCCGGAGTTACGAGCGGCAATAGGTATTTTGAAAAATATGACGGAAGGCACTGAGGACGATTTTGCCCGAGCCATGTTGCCCATTGCGGAAATGAACGACGATCGGCAACAAATAATGATAACCAAAGATATTCTTGAATTTGTCGCTAAAGCTTTCGCTGCTCATCATAAACGGTTGGAAGCCGAAGCGGTTCACAAAGCATTAACCCCCATTTTTAGTGAAAGGGCAGAAAACATGACAACAACTATTTTTGATGAACTCAGAGCAGAAGGTAGAGCCGAAGGTGAAACAAGAGGTAGAATTGAAGGTAGAATTGAAGGCAAAACGGAAGCTGGTCAAAATATGGTTTTGGCGGCATTGCGTAAAAAATTTAGGAAAATTCCCAACCGTATTGAAACGGCAATCCGTAATATGTCCGATCCGATTGCTTTAGAATCGTTGATTTCCGACGTTATCGAATGTCAAACGTTAGATGAGTTTGAGAATGTTTTGAAGTAAATTTGTATTGTATCATTAGGTAAATAATCACAAGGTAGGCAATCGTTGATGAAAGTTTTTCACCGAAAGATCGTTTATCTTGTGATTTCTATTGAATAATTACAAAGAATCTGCGGATAAAAATAGACAGTTTTTGCTTTGGTTTTCTACCGGCGAATGTCCAGACCAAAATTGACGCCATAAGTAATCACTGCTGTTTTACTGACTTTTAATCCGAATAATTGTCCGTTATCTTGAATTTTGTATTCGATCACTTCCGCACCGCGTCCGATATTGTCGAAAATAGTGGAGTTAAAACCAAGTTTAATACCAACCGCATCTGTCCATTGCCATTTCGCGGAAAGTTGAAGTTCAAAACCCGGCGAAAAATAGGTTTTATTCCGATGATGATGGAATGTCTGAGCACTGTGATGAAGCCCAATCGGAATGTAAGGTAAAACACCATGATCTTGTAAAGCAGAGTCACCATCTTCGCCTGTACCGCCTCCAATTTGTGGTACTAATTCCGGATTAATAAAATTCGAACCAATATAACCGCTTACCGTTTGCGATTGATTATTGATTCCCGCCATAAACCGTCCTTCCGCTCCGAATGTCCAGCGGGCATTACGGCGTTGAAATTTAACACCAAATTGAGGACCAATAATCCGGTTACGTACTTGTCCGATAATTTTTGTATCTGCAAGAACTGTCCAGGCTCCTAAAGAGTTAGAATTTGACATTCCTTGCCCAGAATTATTTTCGTCATCACTACTGCTATCGTCATCGTCTTCTTCAGACACATCTGAATAGAAGGATTCGTAACCTTGTCCAAGAAACGTCATTTTGTCATCGAAATCCCAATACCTGGCTCCAGCAAAAAATTCCATATCGCCCCATTTGAACGGATGAGTCCGATAAGAATACATCAATTCAAGACTCATAATATCGACGCTGTTACTCACACTAGCACGAGCAAAGTTGAGCGGCACTGGTGCCAAACGACCTTCAAGCCAAGGATCTGCCCAATGAACCGGAAACCACGCCCAGAGATGACCAACATCACGAATCGGTACTTGCGGAAGTCCATCAGATAAATCCTGGAAAGTTCCCCATTCCGTAGAAGACCGAGGAATACTTTTGAATGTTCCGTCTTTTTGCCATATTTCATTAAAACCAGAATCACTCATGAATATCGCATACGTTGTCAGATTTTCAGGATCATCAATAACGATTGAGCTGCTTTCCGTGCTGAATGACCCTCCGCAATCGGAAAGTCCGTAACCGCTGAATAACCAACCATGATGTCCGCGCCGATATCCGGCTTCTAGGCGTGTCCCCAATGTGAAATCGACGCCGAGATTATTTGTATTCATTGAGTTGGTTTGCAAGAACGTCTTATTGCCGTCGTAAGCCCAGCGGGAACCGCTGCTTCCATCAGGATTTGTGTAACCAATCGGAATACTTTTCGGTCCGTCCACTTTCCAAAAGATGGCGTCAATTTCAAAGAAAAAACCATCGTTCCCGCGCCGATTACCGCCAAACGATTCCGGTTGGTACGGAGCCCACAAACGCATTCCCTCCAGAGCCGAAGCCGGACTGGTTGCCGCCAAAATAATCGCAAGTAGGAGTCCCGTCAAAAATGATTTCAATTTCAATAGCGACATGGTCTAGCCCACCTCAGTGTACAGGATCTGTTTCATTTTTTGCCGATATTGTTTAAAATGCACCAACAAACATACGGCTGTGGCGATAATATCGGACATGTTGCCTATAACAGTTGAGATTTTCATTCATCAAAATCAATTTGTAGCGATCTTTTTTAAAAATCTGATTTTCTGGTGAGAAAATAAATAAAATAGGAGTTTTATACCTATCCCTAATGTCCCACTTGTCCTTAAAGTTCCTCCTAGTATTATTAGGGACTTTAGGGACAAGTGGGACATTAGGGAGAATAGGGACAAATAATCTTTAATAATCTTTTTAGGACAAATTTTTCATTTGACAATTTTTTCCAATGATTTATATTTAAGGGATTGTTTTTTGCTCTTGATAAAATAAAAAAGTTCGTAATATATCAGTGGAATTATTGTTTGAGGTTAAAAAAGTATTTGCCCTGAAAGGGCGGCAAGATTATAAACAGTTTGTCATTTAAAATCATTTTCCCGTTGCCCTTTCAGGGCGTAGGGTTGTCGGGGGGAACTTAACCCTACCCCGTTGGGGTAGGCTATAATCTTGACGCCCCTATCGGGGCTAATATAAAAAATAAAAATTCCACTGATATATTACAAAAGTTCTAACATCATGCTTAAGGGAACTCTAAAAACTTATTCTTTCACAAACTAAAAATCGACCGAAATCGACTAAAATCGATTTTAGTCGATTTCGGTCGATCAAAAAACGAGTTTTTAGAAGTTGCCTTACTATTACTTAAATAGGCGATGATATATGATTTGGCTCATTGCCGGTTACATGTGGCTTTTCTTATACCGACCATTTGAAATATGGCCTTGGATGGGGACATTTCGTATTGAACGGGTGTCCATGATTTTTATCTTGATTACGTGGTTGACGGTTAGCGAGAAGCAATTGATTGAAAACAAAATCAATCTGGCAGTGATTTTGTTTGCTTTGTCGATGACATTCGCAACACTCATGAGCCCTTACACCAATATCTTGGATTCCGGCGGATACCAAAATTGGATGAAATATCTGGTTTTCTACCTTTTAGTCATGACCAGCGTCAAAAAAGAAGATGATTTGAAAATTCTCATTATCGCATTCATCGGCTGTTTTTTCATTTATATGCTCCATTCGTATCGGGAATATCTTTGCGGACGTTTTAGTTTCGTGATGGGAACGAAACGTTTGATTGGAGTGGACAGCACCATGAATGATCCCAACGGGTTCGGCGCATCAATGGTGATTTGTTTACCGTTTTTATTGCCATTGGTCACTTTATTCAAAAAGAAATGGCATTATCTTTTTATGATTGGCTACATTCTGGTTAGTATTCGGTGTATTCAGCTCACTGGTTCACGATCTGCATTTCTTGGTCTT
>JAIRLW010000201.1 GCA_031259095.1 Planctomycetaceae bacterium
GCATCGCCGTCAATCTTAAACTCTTTGATTTCCGTTTTATTTTTGTCGTTTTCATTTTTTTCGTCCAATAAATCTGTTGCCGCCGCTTTGATTGGCGTACGGAATAAATGAAATGAAAAAACGAGCGTGTTTTCCTTCCGTTTCCAGAAGAAAAACTTTGAATCCAACCGGTTTATCATTTTCGGAAATCGGTTGCCAATAAAGCGCAACAATATTTTTTGCCTCAATCTGAAACAACCACGATGATGGATTTTTCGGACAATCCGAAACCGGAACAATCAGCGAATCTTTTTGAATCAAAAATTCCAGCGACGCCGAAACCGGTTGTTTGAGATCAACACCAATTCCGAAACGAAAAATTTTCGCCGAAACCGTTTCACCTTTGGCAATCAAAATCGTGTCCAGTTGACGTTCTCCGAAACGACGGTGAAACGGTAAACCTTCGGTAAAAAACGTTAACGAATATTTTTCGTTTCGCAAATCGATCAGCTTCGGCGACTGCAATCGTTCTCCCGACAACGCATGAACTCCGTCCGCTAACCCTCCCCGCAAATCTAACGTGTTATCATTCCACGCATAACGAATCGCGTAATAAGAATCCCACGAATGTTCGCCCGGTTCCTCGTGCGGTTTCAATTCAAGATCAAATTCAAGTAACCGGCTTTTTCGCCGGATTGTTATTGTTTCAATAAAATCGGCTGCCGTTTTTCCGTCCGGCAAAATCAAACGTCCCGTAATTGCAAGCCGTCCCGTAATCGGAGTAATTTCTGTAATCAAAATTTTGTCGGCGGTCTGAACCGCATAGCCGTGATTCGGATCATCAGAACGGCGTTCATCGTTCGCCCGTTTATCTTTCGATAACCGAAAACCAAGTTGCCGAGATAACCGGTTAAACCGCGAATTATTCGTAAAAATCGACCGTAACATTCCGCTCGCCGCATCAATTTTTACGCTGAAATATTCGTTTTCTAAAAGGTAAACGCTTCGTTTGATATTTTTCCCAAGATCATCTTCTGATTTTCGTATCAATTTTATTTCCGCTTTTGTTTCAGAATTGCTGAACACCGAATGAAAAAAACGAGCGGCAACCGTTTTCGGCGAATTTAAATCAGTCAACCGGAACGTTGTTTTATTTTTTTTCGAAACATTTTTTTCGACAATATTTTTGTTACTTTCGATAAACGCATAACCAAGCGGCGGAATATCGACAACAACTTCTTTCCGATTTTCTGTTTCACAAGTCAAAACTACCGGAGCAGTTTCTTTCGGTAACGATTTCCAATCGGAAATGTCAACGAAAACGCGGCGCGGACAACTCAAAGGATTCAGCAATAACAATTTTTCACTTTTTGCCGTATCGTTTTTGTTTCTGTTCTTATTATCGTTTCGAATTCCGGTCGAAGCGATGATTTCGGCGAATTGTTCGGCAAGATGATGGTCTTGCGGTTTACAACCTAAAAGAATTAAAATCGTTTCAAAAACTGAACGTACCGTCCGTTCAGCGTTTTCTTTGTAAACGTTATTCCAGTACGAAATCGGATTTGTTTCGTTGCCGGCGAGTGCATTGCCCGGATATTTTCCGAAACTAAATTGATTGGTACTGCCGCATTGAGGCGTTTCGTCAAAATATTTTTCAATATCGTAAAATTCTCCCAATGCCGACGTGTAGTTCGCCATGCAACGTAAATCGTCAAGCCAAACGGTGTTACTTTTATTTTTTTGTCCCGGAAATTGAGCAAACACTGCGGTCGGAGCGTGATCATTGTTAATCGTTTGACCGAGTTTAACGGCAAGATCAAAAAATTCAAGACTCGATGAACCATCCAACGGATAACGAACCAACGCATCAATTTTTGTACCGTCAACTCCTTGCCAGATCATTTTACTTTGTTCCGTTTCCTTAATTCGCCAACCGTCCAGCGGAGCAAAATGCACAACGCCTTTTATTCCAATCAATTTCAATAATTGCGGCAAAAACGGCGTTAGTCCAGAGTGAAGACGACCATAGATCATCGGTGAAACGTTTAATTGTTTGCGAAAGATTGAAATTCCGTCCAAAATTTTATCGGCGGCGTCTAATATCGGTAACAAGAGAAGCGATCTTTCTTCGGAATCATCGGCAATAAACCGTACTTTACCGGCGTTACAAGCCGATTTCAACACAGAAAACGTTTCAGAATTTATTTCGGATAATTGTTGTAATAATTTACAAGAAAGAAACAAATTGACCGAATCCCGTCCGTTTAATATTTTTTGCAACGAATTTCCGGTCGTTGATGATGTTACGAGCGTTAAATCGAGAAAATATGTTTTGGACGGATAAAAATATTCTTTTGATTGACAAATTGATTCCAATGCCTGTCGAAGATGATCTTTTGCTGTTTCAATTTCTCCTTTTCGGTATGCTTTAAGGGAATCGAAAATTTGTGTTGTTAATTGTGAATTGTCCAGCATACTCATATAATGAAGTTGCCGAACCAACATATCAATCAGAAAATGCGCCGTCCCCAACGCGAAAAAATCGGCGATATATTCCGTATCGAATCCATGATTTTCAATATTTTCGTGCGAAAAAAGTTTTGCAAGAATTTCATCACGGTTTATACAATTCCGTACTAAAAACGTTTTTGTTTCGTCCTGTTGCTTAAACCAATCTTCGTACAAAAATGATTCGCAGCAAGCCGGAATTAAAATCGGCTGCTCGGAACTGTTGTAAGGCGGAATCGACGCGCTTTCCCAACGCGGAATTTCGTTGAATTTTTCAATCAACGCCGGATGAAACACTGCCGTCCACGCATCCAAAAGTTCGTCCGCTTCTGCCGCCGTGCGGTCAGTCGAAAGCGTCTCAAAACTGTAACTCGGATAAAGTACAATCATCTGTTTTCAATCAATGTGTAACGATTTATATCGATCATTGTGTATGAATAATTCAAATAATAAAACTTTGATATTATAAAGAGAATTTGTTTTGTGTCAAGTAGATACGATATGCCGAAAAAATGCTTTCCTGATTGTTATTTTTTTGATTTTTTATCGTCATTTTGGAAATTTAAGGAGTTTTATCATATTGTATAATTGCTTTTTGTATGTTATATTGTTAATAGACTTTTTCTCTAACAGTAACACATCGGCATATTTTTTGGTTTTACTGCCCTACAGACAACATAATCTAGTCTGCCACAACATGGCGGTTTTGATTTTCCCGCGCAGTCGTCCTGTAATAGCAATATACAAAAAAATCATCGAGTAATTTTGTTTATAGAAACGATAAACTGTTCTTACGGTCTATTGTCTTTTGAGGCGGAGAAGTATTCGTAATATATTAAGGAAATATTCGTAATAAATATTCTGTTGTTATATTACTTCTAAACTTTTTGTTATTGTTTCGCCGTTTATGATTCCGCAAATGAGTTTTGTTCTCAAGAAATGTC
>JAIRLW010000265.1 GCA_031259095.1 Planctomycetaceae bacterium
TCCTGAACCGTTCGAACGATTGTTAGCGGAACCGGACAAAAAAGTTGAAATTACCGTGAACCACGAATCGTATCATCTTGTTTGCCATGAAGTTTTGTATTCTCTTCCGGTGGAAAAACAATTTGTCGGAATTTTTATGAACATTACGACACTTCAAAAAAACGAAACGCAACTGGATTATCTCCGGCAACAAACAGTCCGGCAAGCCCGTGAATTATTGGAGCAACAGGTTGCTATGGCGGAAACGATTGCGGCATGTCTCGGCGAAAACGCCGCAAGAGCCGAATCATTGCTCGAAAAACTCATGGATCAGGCAGAACAAAAATAATCTGTTACGTTTGTAAAATTTGTTGCGGATTATTCTAACGTGTCGGCATCAATACCCAATTGTTTTCGGATTTCAGGAATCCGTTCGGCGGGCAATGATTGTAACGGTTCAACAAATTCTCCGGCGCAAATGCCAAGTACCGACAAGGCACATTTCATGTTAGCAAGAAAGGATCCTTCCTGAAAAAGAGTGTACAATGTTTCAAGTGATAAAAGACGTTGTTCCAATATTTCCGTTTGTTTTTGGGATCGCAGACGAGACCCTTGCGTTCCAAATAATTAGTCCTGTACAAAAATTTCTTCATAACGCCGGACAACAGTATCTATTGAAAAAAATTTTTGAACTTGTTCCCGATTCCGATTTCCTAATTGTTCCGCTAAATCGGAATCGGTTGCCAATGTTAAAATTCGTTCTGCTATTGTTTTGTGATCACCGAACCGGCAAGTTTGAGCGGCGGCGTTTTCGCCCAATAATTCCGAAATCCCCTCAACTTCCGTTGCAACAACAGGAAGTCCAATACTCATTGCCTGAAGAACAATATTCGGCATTCCTTCCCAACGCGATGGTAAAACCAATATCTTAGATGTTACAAGAAGTTCCGAAATGTCGGAACGCCAGCCGGAAAATTTGATACGGTTACGAACGGAATCATAACATTTACTGTTCAAAATATTCATCAAACGGTTGCGGTTTTCGCCGTCGCCGACAATCCAACATTCCCAATCAGGCAATTGTTCAAGCCAATCCGGTGTCGTTTCCAAAAACCAATCAAGACCTTTTTGATAAGTTAAACGACCGGCAAAAATAACACGATTCAATTTTTTTTTCGGTGTTTTACTGATCGGCATCACATCAATCCCGTTAGGAATTACAATAATTTTTTCTTTTGCCAATCGCCCGACGGTTTCCGTAAATTCGGCAACTGAACGGCTGACACAAATATTTTTTTCAACCCATTGATTTGTCCAACGGTCAAAAAGTAAATGCCAAGAGTCTTTTTTTTCCGCAACACGAATTCCTGAAAAAATATGTTTGATTCCGGCTGAATAGGCTGCCAATCTGCCGAGAAAATTAGCGTGAAAAAGATACGATAAAAAAATTGCCGGCTGTTGTTCTTTTAACAATTTCCGTAATCGAAAAAATCCTGACGGAAATGATAACAATCCCCGCATATTAAGAAATCGTACCGGAATTTCTGCGGCTTCGAGTATTGGTACACAAGATTTTGATTCACAATCCGGCGGAGCCTGAAGCGAATAAACCGTAACTGAAAATCGTGTCTTGTCAAGCCGAACCGCCAACTCACACATTGCCCGTTCCGCTCCGCCGATATTTAATTCCGTAATACAAAATGCCAACTTTAACATAACATAATAGTGGATAGTGGGTAGTGGATAGTGGATAGCGAATAATTCGTTTTTAGAGACATTGACAGGGATTGGAAATAATAGACAATAAATTCTCTCTAAAAACTTCCACAAAAGATTATTTTACTCGATTTCAGTAGATTTCAATCAATTTCAATCAATATTGGTCAATATTTTTCGACTTTTTCCCTAATGTTATCACATTACGATTATAAACTTCCTTCTGATCTGATTGCGCAATCTCCGTTACGGGATCGGTCAGACGCACGATTGTTGGTTGTTGACCGAAAGACCGGAAAATTTCAACACTTACACATTTACGATTTGCCGTCATTGTTTAAACCGAATGATTGTGTTGTTGTGAACGACACGAAAGTTTTACCGGCGCGGTTGGTGGGAACCCGTAACAAAACCGGCGGACGTTGGGAAGGACTCTTTCTCTCATTCGATTCAAACCGGTTCTGGAAAATTATCGGCAAAACACGCGGTAAAATCCAACCCGGTGAATCTGTACAACTTCAAACACCGGAGGGACATGTCGGTTTTTCGTTGGAATTTGGTACGAAATTAGATGACGGTTCGTGGATTGTCAAACCGCAAACTGATGATGCGCCGTTGTCGGCATTGGAACAGGTTGGTTGGGTTCCGATTCCGCCTTATATTCGTAATGGACGCATGCTTCCAGAAGACAAAAAAACGTATCAAACTGTTTACGCATTGAAACCGGGCGCTGTTGCCGCGCCGACTGCCGGATTACACTTTACGCCGCAACTGTTCAACATTATCAAACAACAAGGAACCATTATTGTTCCGGTAACATTGCATGTTGGTATGGGAACCTTCAAACCGATTACTGTTGAAAATATTCACGAACACCCGATGCACGCCGAATGGTGTTCGTTAACCGAATCAACAAGTGCAACTCTTCAACATTGCAAAGTTACCGGCGGCAGAATCATTGCTGTTGGAACAACTTCGGTGCGTGTTCTGGAATCGGCAACTGATTTGCAACCGTTTGAAGGCGAAACTTCGTTGTTTATTCGTCCGCCTTATCGATTCAAAAATATTGACATGTTGCTGACAAACTTTCATTTACCGAAATCAACTCTGTTAATTTTAGTACGAACCTTCGGCGGCGATGAACTAATTCAGGAAGCTTATCAGGAAGCCATTCGGAAAAAATACCGTTTTTTCAGTTACGGCGACGCAATGTTGATATATTAACGGATGCTAATGCTAATTATTCAGGGAACTTCTAAAAAACCCTCTTGTTTTTAGCTAAGATTATGTTGCGATATTTTTGTATTTTGTTT
>JAIRLW010000321.1 GCA_031259095.1 Planctomycetaceae bacterium
TTTCAGAAAAAGACGAAAACTCCAATTGACAGTTTGAACCTCTTCGATTAAACTGTGAAACTTAATCAGTTGCGATTTGCTTTTTTTGCCGCATGTTTTGTGACAAACGAATCGCAATAATTTCAAAGAAACCTTATAAAAAGGAGTCTGACAATGGAAAATGTAATGAGATGTTTCGTTGTGTTTTTGGGGAATTTTTTGGCAAAAATCCCAATGTTAAAATGGGCAAGACAGGGGGGGGGGGCTAGATGTAGAGGAGAGTTAAGAGTGGATAGTGGAGGGTGTTCAATTTTCCGACACTACTCAGAAAAATTCTCAACTCTTTTTCATTCTTCACCATTCGGCTTTACATTGGTCGAACTTCTTGTGGTCATTGCGATTATTGGAGCGTTAATCGCTCTTCTGTTACCGGCGGTTCAGGCAGCGAGAGAGGCGGCAAGGAGAATACAATGTGTGAACCATCTCAAACAGATCGGTATTGCGGTTCACAACTTTCACGATACCAAAAATGGTTTGCCGCCGCTGTTAGTTTGTGGTGATGACAATCCTAGTGACGGCACATGGGAGGAAAATCTTAATCGATCACCAACTATATTTGTGTATTTACTGCCCCATTTGGAGAAACAATCAATCTTTGATTTGATCTCGGCAGATTATGCTAACTCGCCGGCAGGTAACGCATGGTGGGACGCTCTGCCCGACAAAAAATCAATGATCATTGCTCCTTATATTTGTCCTTCGCGCGGATCAAGAGTGGCAGATAATCCGGGGGCAAGTGATCGGGCAACAGATGGTTTTGTTAGTGATTACGTTACCGTTCTATCAGAGGCGACACGAAATACGTCTAAAAATGACAATATCTGGCGTCTTTATGATCGTGAAGATCGCCAGGCTCTTATGTTTGGAGCGTTTCGTGCTGCTTTAACCTTATCACCACTAACAGGGACCACAACTCCAAAATGGGAATTGCGAGACTCGATAAACCGTTTTGAAGATGGAACGAGTAACCAATATCTCTTTGCCGAAAAACATATTCCAAGTGATCGATTAGGAAAATGTTTCAATTGTAGTGACAATGGAGGAGCAACACAATGGGGTTGGTTTGACTGTGGAGTTCAAATAGTACGTACTCCTAATGCTCTTACTGATCCTGGCGGTGCTAATCAGAACCATCTGTTGTTATTCAATCCTGCTCGTCAGGTGAACCTGGACGCCGTTGTAATTGCACGCGGATCAAGTGATGCAAACCCAATCGGAGACGGAGTAGGTCGAGTCAATAATCCGAATTTTTGGGATGTTTCAGGAAATGGTACAAGTCAGTGTGCCACGCCGGTACCGCCGCTCGGTAGTTATCATACGGGCGGAATATGTCATCATCTTTTTGGTGATGGTTCGGTACATGGGTTTTCTCCCAATATCAGCCGTGAAAAAATTCATTGGCCTCTTGGTTGCGTGAGCGACGGCGCTATCGCAGAAATTCCATAACTTTTATTGTGTACCGAAACCGATGGAATATTTTATGAATATTCCATCGGTTTCGGTGTTTGTTTAACGTTTTCCTTTTATAAAATTTCAACAAAAAAATAATTATGTTAAAAAATTTTTCAAATTTACAAATTTTGTTTGCAATATTATTTGTGTTATTTTTATTTTCCGGCTGTGGTAATTACGTTCAGTTTGGCGGCAAAGTAACCGATTCCAACGGTCAACCTTATACAAAAGGTTATATTGTTTTTAGTAATGGGCAAGTTTATTCGCGCGGTAAATTACAATCTGACGGCACGTATAAACTTGATTCACTCAAAAACGGCGACGGATTGGCGCCTGGTCAGTATCAGGTTTATCTTTCAGGACATCACGAATACGTTGATTCGCCGAACGGGATCCTTGCTGTTTCGGATATTGACGTGAAGTATGAAAGTGCGTCAACATCCGGTTTATCGTGTGAAGTAACAAGAGGCGGTCATTTCGATTTCACCGTAGAACTGAAAGAGAATAAAAATAAAAAAATCAATGACGCGATGAAACCGTAGAAATTCCGCAAAAAGATTTATTATTGGGCAACTTCTAAAAACTCGTTTTTGATCGACTAAATTCGACCGAATTTGACTAAAATCGATTTCGGTCGGGTTCAGTCAAAATTTTTAGAAGTTGCCTTATGATATTATTGTGATCGAATCACGAGATCGCCGAGTTGTACATCGGCAAATCGGGCAATAAAAGGGCATTTGGCTTTGAAAAAATAGTAAACCGTTTGCGGTAATTCCGTGCGGTTGTATTCGATTAACGTTTCGTAGTTTGCTAATCCTTTGGCGATAATCAAATCTGTTTGCCTGAATTTTGTTTGAAATTCGGAGCCGCATTGTTCCAAAACAGTTCCGACCGCGTCGTTGCCGTTATCAATAACCGCAACAGAGTTATCGAGTCCGACCTGCCGAACATCCGACCATGTTACATCATTCAACACCGCCGTGCCGCGAACAACCGCCGTAACACTAAGTTTCGGCTGAAACCGCCGGAGTTCCTCCATTAAAAGTTGGTCGCAAACAATTTCACCGCAATTGTCCAAAAGATACAATATCTTGCGTGAATGGGTTACTGATTCAATAAACGGTTCTACATCGCCGTTAATTGGTTGTTTGATCGCGGATTCGATGGTTTCGAGTACCATTGTTGTGTTCCAATCGGCACGGACAGCGTAATCAATCGCATTTCCGGCAATCGCAATTTGAACAGCCATTCGAAGCGGATGTTCTGAATCCCGAATTTTTTGACGAAGCGGTTCCCGAACAGAAAGCATCAGATTGTTAAATTCTTGTTTCTGTACGGAATACGGATCGGCATTACCGGTTTCATCCCGAACAATCCGTTGTATTTCTTGCGCAACCAGCGGCGGAATGGTCGTGAACCCTTTGTCGTGAACAACTTCAAGTGTTCGTTTTAGCACGGCGGTGTGATGAAATTCGTCACGAGACGCAAATCGCGCCGCTTCAAGAGATTGACGGGTCAGGCAAATAATACAGTCAAGTGATATCGGCATCTTTTAAAAAACAAAAAATAAGTAACAATGCAACAGGCAGTTTCGGAAAAATACCGTTGCCTAAATAAAAAATTATACCATAAGCAGTCAAAATTATCATGTTTAAAATTGTGTCCGGAATCAAACGATATTTTTGTATCAATTAACCTTTCCGTCCCGCTAGGGACGCCTGTTTTTAATTGTCATCGTTTTTCTACCAACATCGTGTCCCTAGCGGGACAAAAATACAAACATTTTTATCGTAGCGGCAAAGATAAAAATGAATGAATGGTTTAGAGGTTCTTGTTGGAATGTTGGGCAATAAGGTTTATCAACTTTTCTGCACTTTCCTCAATGGTACCTTCATTGACAAAAGACACGTCGGCTGCATTTTCGTACAAATAAACAGTTTTTTCATATTGACTGAAAATAAGCCCGCTTGCATCTTCTTTTTCACCGTCATCGGAAGTGGACACAAAAGGAAAGCGTTCTTTCGCTTTTTCTAACAGGAGATTTCTGTCGCGTTTAATATAAATCACAAGACCAAACTTGCGCAAGTTTTCCGTATTTTCCCATTCATTAAGAGTGTCGGCGCCGGTTGCCACGAGAGCGGGTTGCGTTTCGTTTTTGAGATTTCGGACAATTTCATGTTCAACCATTGGAACACGGCGTATCGCATTCAAAATACTGAGATCGGTTTCTCTAATGGGATTGTTTTCGATAACAAGTTGATCAATGTCGATAAAATTCATTGAAAGTTTTTCAGCAACTATTTTGCCAAGCGTTGTTTTTCCGCAACAAGGTAAACCAACGAGAACGATATTATTGGACATGATTATTTCTTCTTTTTGTTAATAGTTTCAATATTATGGTTTTTTTTGTTCACGGTCTAAAGAAGACACGGAACACTCGGAAAAAAATAATCCGCAGATTTTCGCAGATTATTTTTTGAGCCTATGAAACAACAATTAATAATTGGGAACTTTTAATAGAGAATCTCTAAAAATATCGTTTGCCAATTATAGGGACTTAGGGACGATAGGGACTAATGGGACAAATGATTTTTCATAAAACGTTGTGGTTAAAAATAAATTTTTAGAGATGCTGCCAATGCCAAAGCAATGTGTAAGATGAATTTTTTTAACAAAAGATAATCGAGACAAAAAAACACAAACCACAAATCCCACAAAGCGGATGGGGAGGGATTCGAACCCACGGAGCCTGACGACTCGCCGGTTTTCAAGACCGGTCCCTTAAACCACTCGGGCACCCATCCAAAAATCAGTTCATTTTTCAAATCAGATTGTTTATCTAATTGTTTTATCTAATTGTTTATCTCGAATGAATAGCAATTATTTTAATTGATGATCTGAATATCGTCAACTACCATTGTTCCCAATGGCGGCGGCATCGCCTATCTCCCGATTAAAATTAAGTTTTAGAGATGACCAATTATTAATGGGAACTTCTAAAAACTCGTTTTTTGATCGACCAAATTCGACTGAATTCGACTAAAATCGATTTTGGTCAATTTCAGTCGAGGTTTTTAGAAGTTTCCTAATGTATTAATGATCAATTAGTTTCTTCGGAAACAATC
>JAIRLW010000328.1 GCA_031259095.1 Planctomycetaceae bacterium
ATAATTGCTAAAAATATAGTTTTGAGTATTTCTAAATTTGTCCCTACAGTCCTTACAGTCCTTAAAACTGGGGCTAAGGGACATTAGGGACAATAAAGACTTTAGGGACAGATTTTTAAAGGTTTTCCAATAATGACAACCAAAATTAATAAAAAAGGAGTTTATCAATGAGCCGCAACCGAACTTACGACACCATTACACAAACAACTTTTGATACGCCGCTTGTTAAATTGGGTAAAATTATTCCCAAAACACATGCTGTTGTTTTATTGAAACTTGAATTTTTCAATCCGCTTTCCAGTGTGAAGGATCGGATTGGGCGTGCGATGATTGAAGCGGCTCAAAATTCGGAAATCTTAAATTCCGAAACTGAAATTATCGAACCGACCAGCGGGAACACGGGTATTGCTCTTGCTTTTGTTGCGGCTGCCAACGGTTTAAAATTGACGTTGGTGATGCCGGAAACAATGAGTATTGAGCGTCGTCATCTTCTTGCCGCGCTTGGCGCGAATCTTGTTCTGACTCCCGGCGCAGTGGGAATGAAAGGGGCGATTGACCAAGCGTATCAATTGGCGGAGGAAAATCCTAATTCGTGGATACCGCAACAGTTTGAAAATCCGTCCAATCCGGCGATTCACGAAACAACAACCGGACCGGAAATTTGGTTGGACACACACGGTAAAGTCGATATTTTTTTAACGGGAATCGGAACCGGCGGCACTTTTACCGGTGTAACGCGATATTTACGGGGACAAAAAAAAGATATTGCCGCGTATGCGGTGGAACCTGCCGATTCGCCTGTTCTTTCCGGCGGACGACCGGGTCCCCATGCGATTCAGGGAATTGGAGCAGGATTTATTCCAAAAAATCTTGACACGTCGCTCATTAACAAAGTCGAAACGGTTACAGCCGAAGAAGCGTTTTTCTGGGGACGTCGTTTGGCGAAAGAAGAAGGAATTTTGGCGGGAATCAGTAGCGGCGCGAATGTTGCGGTGGCGGCGCGAGTGGCGGCAAGACCGGAAAACCGCGGTAAAATAATTGTTACCGTCGCGGCAAGTTGCGGCGAACGTTATCTCTCAACGAGATTGTTTAACGATCTGTTGTAAAACATAAATTTGTTTCAAAAATAACTCGTCCCTAATGTCCCTAATATCCCTATTGTCCCTCTAGAATAGAGACGTTAGGGACAAATGGGACAGATGGGATAGATGGGACGAATAGGAGCAAATACCGGTATTTTTGAGGTTCAACAACAGGGGAATTGTCAAGTTTTGGATGGACGGTAAAATAAGGCGTTTTCGATTTCTTGTTCGAGGTATGAGGTTTTTATCAAAGGCATGACGCTGAACGCCGCTCAATTCGATGCTGTAGAAACATTAAGTGGTCCCTTGCTTGTTCTTGCCGGAGCGGGAACCGGAAAAACGCGCGTTGTTACTTACCGGATTGCCCGTCTTATTCGCAACGGAATTCGTCCTAACCGGATTCTTGCCGTCACGTTCACGAACAAAGCGGCAAAGGAAATGCAACACCGTATTGCCGAACTTCTTCAAAACCGTAACCGTAAAGACGCGAAACCGGAAACGTCAACATTTCACTCGCTTTGTGTTCGGATTTTGCGCCGTCATATCACCAAACTCGGTTATCCGCAACAGTTTGCGATTTATGATCGCGGCGATCAGGAATCGGTGGCACGGCAGGTTCTCAAGGAAATCAAAGTGTCCGATGCGGCGTTGCGACCCGGTGAAATGCTTGCGCGAATCAGTACGTGGAAAAGCAAAGGGCTTGATCCTGAACAAGCCGCCGAAGAGATTCATAGCGCCAAAGATTATCTGGCAAGGTTGGCTTATGAGCATTACCAAAATGCGTTGCGGACTGTCGGCGCCGTTGATTTTGACGATCTTCTTCTTGTTACGGAAGAACTCCTTCGACTACGTCCCGAAATACTCGAAGAGGAATCTAGACGTTTTGATCATCTTTTAGTGGACGAATATCAGGACACGAATATGAGTCAATACCGTATTGTCAAAGGACTTGCGTTGCCTCATCGGAATCTCTGCGTGGTCGGCGACGACGATCAGGCAATTTACGGTTGGCGCGGCGCGGACGTCAAACACATTCTGAGTTTTCAACGTGATTGGCCCGACGCTAAAATCATAAGACTTGAAAAAAATTATCGTTCGACAAAACAAATCATCAATTGGGCAAACCGACTTATTGTTTTCAATAAACATCGGCACGGTAAAAAATTACTTTCGCCGCTTTCGGGAGAACAGCCAACGATTCTGCAATGTAAAGACAGCGAAACGGAAGCAAAGATTGTTGTTTCAAAAATCAAAGAGCGTCTTGCTTCGGCAAAACGTCAACCGCGTGATTTTGCAATTTTGTTTCGAACCAATGATCAGCCGCGCGCGTTTGAAATGGAACTCCGAAACGCGAAAATTCCTTACGTTCTGATTGGCGGTCAATCGTTTTTTGACCGTAAGGAAGTCCGCGATGTTTTATCGTACTTAAAAGTTCTCAATCATCCTAAAGACGATATTTCATTGTTACGGATTTTGAACACGCCGCCGCGCGGAATTGGGACGACAACCATTCAAAAACTAACCGCAACCGCAGTGTCCCAACAAATACCGCTCTGGGATTTGTTGGGAACCGGAGTAGAAACAGTTACGGAATTTCAAGGTAAAACGTCCGACGCTCTTCATTCGTTCCGCAATTTGATCGAAGACCAGCGCAATAATCTTTGCCGTAATTTTACGGTACAAAATTTGAAAAATTTTCTATCGGTTATTGATTACGAGCGTGAAATTAACCGTCAGTATCAAGACCCGAATGAACGTTCCAATCGTTGGGATTCAGTGGGAGAAGTTCTCAATGCCGCAGCGGAATATATTAACGATACGGAAAAACCGGTTTTGCGGGAATTTCTGGACAATACCTCGCTTGCCGGTTCCGACTTTGGCAGTGAAAAAAAGCGGGGACTTGGTCAAAACGCGGTTGTGTTAATGACGTTACATGCCGCCAAAGGACTGGAATTTCCAGAGGTGTTTATGGTTGGTCTGGAAGAAGGAATTTTACCGCATCATCGAAGTGTCAATGATGACGATGTTTTTGCGGTTGATGAAGAACGTCGGCTCTGCTATGTCGGTATCACCCGCGCCAAACAACGTTTGACATTAACGCTTGCTCTGCAACGAATGAAATGGGGAAAAATGCGACCAACTGTTCCAAGTCGTTTTCTTTACGAAATTACGGGACAAGCGGAAAATCCAAATTATTTCCGAGCCATCGCCGGTGAACCGCCGCAACGGAAAAAAATGGAATAATATTAGAAAACCTCTCAAAATATCGTGTGCCAAAAAATTTTTAATCAATTGATTAACTGTCCCTAATGTCCCTTTAGTCCCTAAAGTCCTTTTTTAGAGGGACTTTAGGGACGATAGAAACGTTAGGGACAAATGATTTTGATTTTTCATAAAACGTTGCGGTTAAAAAACGAAGTTATATTACTCTACGAAATTTGCTTGACGAATCATGGACGTTTCTTCGTCGTCCACTTCGATTGTTCTTTTGGGTTTGGTGATTGTTTTTGATTTTGTCGGCGGTTTTTGCGGTAATTCCGGTACCAAAATATCGGATTCCTCCGCTGAAATCTTGGAAGATACAGAAAGAGGAACTCGTTTATTCATCGTCGCCGACTTCGTGTGAAGAACAGACGAATTGTGTTCAGGAAATGGTTCTCCACAGTCGGGACAATAACGTAATGATGAATTGCCTGTTAATTGAGGAATAGGAATTTTAGTTGGTGTTGCCGAAATTTGCGGAACACTTTGCGATGATAAATCCGTTTGACGTGTGTTGTGAACCGTTTGTTGAGCAACCGGAACAGATCGGGACGACGGAATTTGTTGCGTCATTGGAATGTTTCGGGAAGTCGGAATGTTTTGAACAATTGATTGATCAATTGGAGTTGATCGGGGAGCGGCTGGTATTGGCGGTCTTGCGTTTGGCGTGTCCGAACCAAGCAAACCGGAAAAAGGGGAAATCACTCCCCCCACTGCTGAAAGTAAATTTGTTCCCGTCGATTTTGCCGATTGGAGAAAACCAAAACCGGAAATCGGCGAATTGTTCACCGTATTATTATTCGGCATACCGTTAAACGACATTGTTTGCGGCGTCGTTTGCTGCATTTGCCGAGTTGGCGCCGCCGCATATCCCGCATATTGAGATGTTACATTATTAGGCGTTCTTACAGGTTGCCCCATATTCGGCGACCTTATTCGATTCGTTACCGTTTGCGGATTCATTGGTTGATTTATTGGCAATTGATTCATCGGCGAAGTCATCCTTTGTCCGTTTCCCTTCAAAAAACCAAACGCCGACGCAATCATTTTTCTTCCGCCGCCTGTTGCCGGATTCACATTATAATTGTTATAATTAACGGGTTGAACCGTTTGCGGTGCAGAAATTTGAGGTTGCGTCATCAACGCTTGTTGAATTCGAGCGGATTCCCAACGTTGATTTTGTTGCGCTAATTGGGCTTGCATCGCTTGTTCCTGAGCCGCCATTTCTCTTGCCGCTTCGTCGCGGATCATTTGTTTCTGAACCGCTATTTCCTTTGCCGCTTCGTTACGGATTGCCTGTTCCCGAATCGCCATTTCACGCTCCGTCTCTTCCCGAATTTCCTGCTCACGGATTGCCTGCTCTTCCGCAGTTTGTGCGGCAATACGTTGTGCTTCTTTTCGTAACGAATCTTGGCGAACTTGCAACTCAAGTTCTTTCTGTCTTTCGATTTTTATTTGAAGTTTTTGAGCCTGTTCCAGAATTTTTTCCTGCATTTTTGTCTTTTCTGATTCTTCCGACTGTGCCGTCAACTCTTCGGATCGCATATCGAGTTCTTCTTCGACTTCTTCCATCGCGGCAGCCATTCCTTCAAGATACGCCTGCTCCATCGCTTCATTCAAGGCTTCATCGGAAAAAAGACGTTTTGAATCTTTTAAATTAATGTTTGAATTTTTTAAATTAATGGAAGTTGTTTTAGCGGCAGTTTTAGCGGACGGGGTTGTTTTTTTGCCATTTCCGGTTCGGGGCGTTACCGGCAAACCTTCGCTTCGTTGAAAAACAGGCTTCGTCGGAACCGGATGGAATCGCGGAACCGGCATCGACGATTTTATGTCCGCTTCCGTTTCATCTGGTTGCGTTTCTTCCTCTTCTTCGTTTTCTTCCTTAATTGTTTCTTCAGTATTGATCAAACCGGCTTCGGCGGCAAGTCCGCTATGCCGCGAATAACCAGTCGGCGCGTAACCAATAGGCGGATAACCGGTTTGAGGAAAACCGCTCATGCTCAAACCGTTCATCGGTTGATTCATCATCGGATAAGCAAAACGATTGTTTGCGGCAACTCCAGACATTCCGCCTGCCTGCATAATTCCTCCGGCAGTACCCGGCGATTGCAGAGCCGAAGCGAGTTGGACGGCGTTATTGGAAACCATCGCCACTGGAACCATCATACCGCAACCGGGTGTTAAACCGCATGGTCGTGTTGCCGTGCAACCCGGATGCATCGCACAGACTTTGATCACTGCCGCATTATTGACCACACCGTTTGGTAATCGGACGCCGGATGGAGTCATGATTCCGACCGGCGTGGTCACGCCGGCCGCCGCCACCACGCCGCCGGTGGTAATGGTCGAAACGCCGGGAACAATCCCCATCGAAATGAGTAAACCGTTCGGACCTGCAAGAACAGGCGTTTTAGGATTCGGCTGTGCCGGAAGAGACGGTATGGACGGAGTTTCAATTGTTTTCTTAGGCGGAATCGGCATCGGAAGAGCAGGGGTATTCGACGGCATTGCGGACGGCATCGTTGTTGATGGTGCAGTTGCTGTACCGGATAAAACCATTCCGTTGTTGCCGAGCATTAACATCTGCTGATTCAGGTAGTTCGGATTAGCAGCCCGACCACAATTCGGCGTTAAACCGCATGGTTTCATTGGACTACAAAACGGTGTGAGACCGCAAGCCTTTGCCCCATTTCCGATTCCGGCAAAAGAATTGGGATCGGCGGGATCAATCCACATTCCGCAACCGAGAGTCCGACAACAAGGATTTTTGGCGGTGCATTCCGGATTCAAACCGCAATGACGACGAAAACCTTTATTTTGTTTATGCCCTTCACAGGAACAATGTTGGTCGCTTCCTTTTTTGAAACAGTCTAACAGACCTTTTTTACCGGAAGAGCATTTTTCACAACCTTCGATACTGCAACTGTTTTCGTCATCACATCCAGCGTTGGGCGGACAACCGACCCAAGGAGTCCGATTGTATTCAAACGCCCAGTCACACCGAAAAAGATGTCCCCGATTTGTTTTTTTGTGCGAGCAACCGGCCAGACCGAAAGCAAAACCGATTGCGAACAGCAAAATCAGAGTATGAGAAAAACGGAACATTTTGAGGGAAAATAAATTAAACATGGTCTTTTGTTACCGAGCGGTTGTCACCGAAAGGTTATTACCGAGCCGAACTACCGGTTTATTTTGTGTGTTTTGCCGATTCTTTGTAATTCTAGTTTACGTGGTTGAAGTCAAAAATTAGATTAATTGATTACTTATATTAATTGAGCATCTCTAAAAATTAATTTTATTTCGATTTCAGTTGACTGAAATCGATTAAAATCGAATCATTTGTTTTTGGAAAAGGTATATTTAGAGGTTCCCAATTGATTAAAATATTAAAATCAAGATCAAGCGCAACACTGACCCATTGCGGTAAACATCGGCACGATATAAACGGAATAATTAGAAAAACCGTTAAACTCCCCTCATTTTTACAAAATTTTCCTAATGTTTAGAAGTTTTTGTTAAAATAGGTAAAAGTTTTCAGATTTTAACCAAAACATTTTATGAAAAATCATTAGTCCCTAATGTTCCATTAGTCCCTATAAAAAGGGACTTTAGGGACGATAGGGACATTAGGGACAAATAATCAATTAATTAAAAGAATTAAAAGAATTAAAAATTTTTTGGCAAATGATATTTTTAGAGATTCCCTAATCTTGTTCACGTGAATACCTCAGAGGTGGGCGACCCTTTCTCCGGCAAGATTTCAATCCAAGGCAGTCCCCAACTTCCAATTTCATTCATAAAAGGATCGGGATCAAATTGTTCCATGTTGAAAACGCCGCAACCATTCCATTGACCGGTGAGAATCATTTTCGCTCCCAACACCGCCGGAACTGCTGTGGTGTAACTAATCGCCTGAGCGCCGGTTTCGGTAAAACATTCTTCGTGAACACAGACGTTGTAAATGTAATAGTTTTTAGATTGTCCGCGCTGTTCGCCGGTAATCCAACAACCAATACAGGTTTTGCCCTTTGTTCTTGCGCCCAACGAAGCGGGATCGGGAAGCAATGCTTTTAGAAATCGCAGCGGAATAATTTCCCGACCTTCAAACATGACCGGATCAATCCGCGTCATTCCGACATTTTCCAGAACTTTCAGATGAGTCAAATACGATTGTCCAAACGTCATCCAAAACCGCATTCGCCTGATTTCAGGAAAATGTTTGGTTAACGATTCCATCTCCTCATGGTAAAGCAAATAAATATCTTTTGGTCCGATACCGTCGGGAAAATCGAATATCTTTTTAACAGCAAGCGGTTCGGTTTCGTGCCAGGTACCGTTTTCGAAAAATCGTCCTTTGGCGGAAACTTCACGGATATTGATTTCCGGGTTGAAATTGGTTGCAAACGGATAGCCGTGATCACCAGCGTTGCAATCGATAATATCGACGGTTTCCATTCGGTCGAAATGATGTTTTCTGGCGTACGCGGTATAAACGTTGGTCATACCGGGGTCAAATCCGCTGCCAAGCAACGCTAAAAGTCCGGCTTTTTCGAAACGTTCCTGATAAGCCCATTGAGGTGCATAACAAAATTTCGCCGTATCAGGATGTTCATAATTAGCGGTGTCCAGATAATGAACGCCGGTTTCAAGGCAGGCGTCCATTATGGTTAAGTCTTGATACGGCAACGCAACATGAATGACCAGATTCGGTTTGACGTCGTTAATAAGCGCAACAAGTTCGGAAACGTTATCCGCGTCCACCGTTTCAGTACGAATTTCCTCTTGCCAGCCGTGAGCGTGAATATCCTGAACAATCGCGTCGCATTTCGATTTGGTTCGGCTGGCAAAAGTAATCTGTTGAAAAACGTCACGATGTTGAGCGCACTTGAACGCAGCAACTCGTCCAACTCCGCCCGCGCCAATAATCAATACTCGATTCATAAAATCCCTCTTGGTCTTGTTTGTACAAAAAATATTTTGGGAACCTCTAAAAATACCATTGTTGAAAACTCTGAGCGACCTTTGCGGTGGATTGTTGGTCGTGTCTTCGGTCATGTTGGTATTGATTTCCAATAGGCAATTATTTTAGACTGGAACCATTGAAATTGCAAGAGACCGTTTTAGTTAGCTCTTGTTGATTTTCCGTGTTGTTGAACGGCGGCGGCAATGAAACCGTCGAACAGAGGATGAGGTTTGGTTGGGTGTGACTTAAATTCGGGATGATACTGAACACCGACAAACCAAGAATGATCCGGTAACTCGATCACCTCAACCAATTTACCGTCGGGACTTGTTCCGGAAATTAACAGTCCGGAATTTTGAAACTGTTCCCGATACGTATTGTTAAACTCAAAACGATGTCGATGACGTTCTGAAATATTTTTATTACCATAATGGGCAAACGCTTTACCCGATGGAGTTAATGTTGTCGGTTGCGCTCCAAGCCGCATTGTTCCGCCTTTATCCGTAACATTCCGTTGCGCATCCATGAGCGTAATCACCGGATACGGAGTTGCCGGATCAAATTCTGTTGAGTTTGCGCCGTGAAAGCCGGCGACATTTCGTGCAAATTCGATCACCGCGCATTGCATTCCAAGACAAATTCCGAAAAACGGGATTCCGTGTTCTCTGGCGAATTGCACCGCGTCGATTTTTCCCTCTACGCCGCGATCTCCGAATCCGCCGGGAACCAAAATACCGTTCACCTCTTCCAGCCGACTCAGATCAAGTTCGTCGCTCGGAATTCCGCGAACCCGTACATTAACCCGATTCTTAATTCCCGCATGATCAAGCGATTCATAAATTGATTTGTAAGCGTCTTTGTGTTTGGCGTATTTACCGACAACAGCAATGGTTACTTCGTGTAACGGATGACGAAGACGATCCAGAATATCAAACCACGCGGTTAAATCCGGCGGATTCCGGTATTCCAGATTACGCCAGAAAAATTCGATCACCCGTTGGTCAAGACCATGCTGTTGAAGCGTAATCGGAACTTCGTAAATCGAAAACTCCGCATCTTTTTCCTCAATCACATTTCGGCTTTCCAAGTTACAAAATAAACCGATTTTATCGCGTTCCGTACTGCTGATGGCGTGTTCCGTCCGGCAAACCAAAATGTCCGGCTGAATACCGATTTGACGAAGACGACTCACCGAATGTTGTGTTGGTTTTGTTTTGAGTTCGCCGGACGATTTCAGATACGGAATTAACGTCAAATGCAGGAACAGACAGTTTTCACGACCAACATCCAACGCAAATTGACGAATTGCTTCCAAAAACGGCAAACTCTCAATATCGCCCACCGTTCCGCCAATCTCCGTCAAAACAACATCAACATCACGACTCCGTAAACTTCGTATTGCACGCTTAATTTCATTCGTAATATGCGGCACCACCTGAACCGTTTTACCGAGATATTTTCCTTTCCGCTCGCGCCGTAACACATTCCGGTAAATTTTTCCGGTAGTCCAACTGCTGTTTTTTGAAAGGTCGCTACTGGTAAAACGTTCATAGTGTCCGAGATCGAGATCGGTTTCGGATCCATCGTCGAGAACGTACACTTCGCCATGTTGATACGGACTCATTGTTCCCGGATCAACATTCAGATACGGGTCAAGTTTTTGCATTCGGATGGATAAGCCCCGCGACTCAAGAAGCATTCCAAGCGACGCTGCCGTCAGTCCCTTGCCAAGAGAACTCACCACGCCGCCCGTTATAAAAATGTGTTTGGTCATAAAGTTATCCGGAAAAATTCAATAATAACTAAGGAACAAGTTGTCCCATAGTGTCCCATTCGTCCCTAATGTCCCTTCACTGAACAAGTGTTAGGGACATTAGGGACAATAAGGACTGTTGAGACAAAAGGTAGGCAACGTTTCACTAATTCTTGCAACCTTTCGGCAAAAGGTCGCCTACCAGACGCAGGGTTTTCATAAATCTTTACTACTAAAGGATTTACGGAAACATATAAGCGGCGGTTCACTGCCGGGTTCATTCCTCAAAACGGCGTTGTTCACCAGGGACAGGAATTGATGTAAACTATTGATTATAAACGGGTTATGAAATATTTGGGTGCAAACACACATTAAGATGCTCACTTTAAAGCAACTTTGATGTTATTATT
>JAIRLW010000499.1 GCA_031259095.1 Planctomycetaceae bacterium
CCGTCGAGTTGGCAACATGGAATGTCGAACAAAACAAGTTTAACAACAGAATATTCGCACCCTGGGACGACCAAACAAGACGACCCTCACACGCCGACAAACGTAACTTGTTACGACACATCATCTTAAAAAAAGAATTTTGCAAGGCGTTGCCAAAAGACATAAAACAAAAAATATTCGAATCACCACTAATATGGCTAGGACAATTAGCAGGATAAATTAGGAAAGGGCAGATATATTACAAAATGCCTTAATTGCTTTCATGTTTTTTAACCAAACAAAATCTTTTTTCGTGTTCGACCACAGGTTGTTGTTTTTCAACGATCTGCCGTAATTTTTTCTCTGTCTCGAAACTGTCAATCATTGCGGTTCGGGCTTCTTCCATAATTTGAAGGAGTTCCGATTCAAGTTTTTGAGTCAAATCCGTTCCTACCATGATTTTTCCGCTCGACTCGCCGGTCAATTCACTGATTCGGGTTGCCGCTTCATTGGATGACTTCGCCAACTTGCGAACCTCATCAGCAACCACCGAAAATCCCGCCCCTGCCTTGCCCGCACGCGCCGCTTCAATCGAAGCGTTCAAAGCCAACAAATTTGTCTGCCGCGCAATTTTCGAAACAGCATCAATCACCTTGGCAATTTCTCCCGATCCCACATTGATTTCACGCATCAACCGAGCTGTTTCCTTGACCTGTTTGACCATTCCTTCGATCTCCCGAAAAAACGCTGAGGTAAATTTCTCTTGTTTTTCCGATTGCGCTTTTGCTCCCTCTTCGCTTTTTCTCAGTTCGCTCTGCTGCTTGTGGAAACACAACTCCGGACGGGATAACCCATTGTGCAACGCTGTCGCCATCTCTTGGCACGAATGATAACCGCACGAACCGCAATCGAAAATATCCGTATCATACTCTTTAAGAAGAGACTCCACATAAATTTGATCACGTTGCGATGTTGTCGGTTGCTTTATCGTGTTGTTTTCCCGAAGATTCTGATAATGCCGTTGGTAAATCGACGGCTTCCAATAAGCATCAATCTGTTGATGAAGAACTTCATGACAATCATCGGATTGGTATTTTTTTTGCTCTTCCTGATAAAGTTCGCGTAAAGTGTTGCTCCGCTGCTCCACCAACGACTCCAACTCGTCTTGTGACGGCGTTTTGTTTCGTACATGTATTGTGCCGGTACCGGCGTTGCAACCAAATTCACAGTTCAAACAGTCAATCAACAGCGGATTGGTTTTGGCTTTTCGTGAAGTTTCCAAATGATCCAGATAATGATAAATTCCGGCGCCTTCAATTTTCCGAATATTTTCCTCAATTCCGGTAACATCACGCATTGCTGTCCGCATGAGACCGCCCGGCGAGGAAAAAAGAACCGCCCGTTCCGCCGCCGGATTATCGTAATCGGTCGGCTCAAATTGACCAAGATCAATTTTCTGCTCCTTCAAATAATCGTCCAACTTTGCCATCGTAACA
Source organism: Planctomycetaceae bacterium (assembly GCA_031259095.1). Taxonomy (GTDB): domain Bacteria; phylum Planctomycetota; class Planctomycetia; order Pirellulales; family Thermoguttaceae; genus WRKP01. Next base: position 1,476 of record JAIRLW010000499.1, read on the forward strand.
TTGTAATCGCCAAGTTGCGTTTCCTCAAATTCACGTTTTTTGGCAATACAGGGCGAAATCACAACAATTTTATGATCTGCGAATTGCTTATAATATTCGCGAATCATCTGAATTGTGTGAAGCATTGGACTTTGCGCCGGAGCAAGGTACGGAATCAACTCCGGTCGGTAAATCTGAATATAGGTTACGATTGCCGGACAAGGTTGAGCAATGACGAGTTCGGGATTTTTTGCCTTGATGTATTCGAGGTAAGACTTAACCGTCAATTCCGCGCCAAAACTAACATCAAAAACCGCTTTGATTCCAAGTGAATGAAGCCAGGTATTGAATTGGAAATAGCGTTCGGGAAAATTAGCGGCAATCGCCGGCGCAACAATCGCAATCATTTTAATTCCGCGTTGCAAATCATTGAAAAATCGTTCCGTATCATCGATAATTTCCCGCGCGCCATGCGAACACGCCCGAATACAAGAACCGCAACCTATGCATAAATTGTGATTCAGATTGATGCTCAGTCCGTTACTGCCGTCATTGCAATACCGAACCGGACAAACCCGAATACAGACATTGCAATTGACGCAACGGCTTTCATTGACACGAACAACAGGAGATAATTTTTTCATAGTGGAGTACTGCTAAAAGTGTTTTAAAAGATTCCGCAATATCATAAACACAAAAATTGGGTAATATTTGTGAATTGACGTGATAAAAAAATGGTCGTTTCGGAATTGAGCGCGGACAGATAGAATAGATTTTTTTCTAACCAACGATACAGACGTATGTTACAGCAATAGACAATAGGTAATAAAAAGAAAAGTATTTCCTCTCCTGATTTATCGATATGATTTCAAAGTGCGGGAAAGAGGATTTGAACCTCCACTGAGTTGCCCCAACCAGGCCCTCAACCTGGCGCGTCTGCCAATTCCGCCATTCCCGCAAATTGGTAATAGCCGATAATTTTACTATTTCTCAATACTGTGTCAAGAAGGGGCAAAATATATTGCCCTATCAGTCCTAAAAGTCCCTAATGTCCCTTTAAAAATTTTAGCGTTAGGGACAACATAGGGACTATTAATTGGGAACCTCTAAATAGACCCTTTTCCAAAAACAAACGATTCGATTTTAATCGACTGAAATCGAAATAAAATTAATTTTTAGAGATGCCTAATTGAAAAATTGACGGCGGGAATCAGAGAGAAATGGCTCCTACCGGACACACATCAATACATGCTCCGCATTCTCCGCAGGTATCGGGATCGATGGATGCTTTTCCATCTTGGTCGTCTTTTAGAGCGATTGCGTCCAGCGGACACGTCGAAACACATTCACCGCATCCGGTACATTGGGTTTGATCAACAACGGCAGTCATCGTTTTGCTCCTTTTAATTAATGGTTTTGAAAAAGTTGACCGTTGTCAATCAATTGATTGACGGCAGTTGAGATTACAGACAAAATCTGTTTTAATCTTAACTTTTGACAAAATTGATTTACGAACGGTCATTGGGTAAAAACGGACGGTTTACAACTCGATTGCAGAAGCGGGACAGACGTCGACGCAAGCGCCGCATTCGCTGCATGTTCCGGCATCGACGAATGCTTTATTGTTGTGCTCACTGCCGACAACAATGGCTTCAAGCGGACAAGCTGAAACACATTCACCACAAGCGGTACATTTGTTCATTTCAACAGTTGCTGACATGGATTGGGACTCCTTTGTAAAAAAGTAGGGTTGTTGGGTTTCAAAAGGGCAAGCCCGGCATGGCTTATCCAAATCTTTGATTATTCTACAAAATTTCAAACTTTTGGCAAGACCTAATCTGAAAAAAAGTCAAAAAAAATAGAAAAATTTTTTCTAGCGTTCACTGGCTGGTTGTTAATTCAGGTAATCCAAGATAGACGGTAACCGTATAGAATTGCTAAAGGGAACTTCTAAAAACTTATTTTTGATCGACCGAAATCGATTAAATTCGATTAACTTCGACTAAAATCGATTTTGGTCGATTTCAGTCGAAGTTTTTAGAAATTACTATTGTTTTGCAAGGAATTGATGTTAAATTATTGGATACTTTATTGCGGTCTATTTCTTAAACCCTTTGGATCAAACCCATGATTTCCGTTGCTCAATTCCTTGATTTATTACGGCGCAGCGGTTTAGTCGATTCCGTTAAACTTGATGAAGCGTTGGCGTCCATCGAATCGGAAGCAACTGAAGGACAGTTGGATGAAGTACAATATGTTGCGTCAGCACTGGTTAAGCGTTACCTGTTGACCGTCTGGCAGGTAAAGCAACTCCTGAAAAAACGTTATCGAGGTTTTTTTCTCCGGCAATATAAAATATTAGGACATCTCGGTTCCGGCGGAATGAGTTCCGTCTATCTTGCCGAACACACCTTAATGCAGCGCCGTGTTGCAGTAAAAGTGTTGCCGCGAAAACGGCTGGAAAAGTCGATCTATCTGGAACGCTTTATCCGTGAAGCCCAAGCAATCGCTTCGCTCGATCATGCCAACATTGTCCGGGCTTACGACATCGACCACGAAGGCGATCTGCATTATATTGTTATGGAATATTTTCCGGGTGAAAATTTACAGAAAATTATCGAAAAAGAAGGAAAAATTACGTTTGCCCGAATCGTCAATATTTTACGTCAGGTTTCGGGCGCACTGGCTTATGCTCATGCGGTGGGCGTGATTCACCGCGACGTCAAACCAAGCAACATTCTTGTCAATACGCAAGGCGAAGTTAAAATTCTCGATCTTGGTCTTGCTCTTTTGGATGAACGGCTTTACGAAGGGCGTATCACTCATATTCAGGAAGAAACAATTCTTGGAACTGCCGATTATTTGGCGCCGGAACAAGCGTTGGACAGTCATAAAGTGGATGCCAGAGCCGATATTTATTCGTTGGGCGGCGTTTTGTATTTCTGTTTAACCGGTCATCCGCCGTTTTCTGACGGTTCGGTGTCAAGGCGGCTTTTAGATCACCAGCAAAAAGAACCGCCAAGTATTCTCCTTGACCGACCCGATACTCCGGAAGACTTGATTCTTCTGTGCAAAAAAATGATGTCCAAACGTCCTGAAAATCGCCAGCAATCAGCCGCTGAGGTAACGCGGGATTTTGAAAACTGGCTCGTTAAATACGGTTACGCAGAAGCAAACGAGTTTTCGTTGCAAAATATTTCCGCGATTTCTGCATGGAACACAGACAACCGGTTCTCCGATTCCGCATCACAAAACTCTCAACGCGGAAAACTGTTACAACTTCTGCATCAAATGGACGCTCAGGATGCACAAAAAAGTAATGTCGAATCGGCGAGACATGATTCGGATTTTTCGATTCTTGGCGAGGAAATTCATGTGAATCTTTTAGATTCGGTTCATGGTTCAAGCATGTTTTCTCCGACAAGTTATTCCGATTCCAGTCAATCGTCGGTCGGCAGACAAAATGAACATCAAGATTCCGCTCTCCACACGCTCAACGAAATCGAAAAAACACGCGCCCGATTACGCCGTCAAAACATCAACTACACCTCAAAAAACTTGCCCAATGTTCCTAAAAAAATATCAGCCGCCGAAACTTCGGAAATAAAACCGAAACAAGGAATCGACGCTTGGTATCGTCATGTTCCGGTTTGGTTCTGGACATTATTCCTTTCCGGTTACGCCGCCGCGATTTTTCTTGCCGGAATTTTAGCAACATTGCTCGTCTTACTCGGAACACTACGAAAATAAAATTTCCTGATCGTTTCAGAATTTGGAGAAAACTATTCACGAATCTGACCATTTCCGTAAACAATATATTTGTATGTTGTCAGTTCTTTAATACCGCAGGGACCGCGTGCGTGAAATTTGTCGGTGCTGATTCCGATTTCCGCGCCCAACCCGAATTGACCGCCGTCATTGAATCGCGTACTGGCGTTGACCATGACCGCAGAACTATCAATCCGCAACGTAAATTCACGAGCCGAATTTAAATCCTTCGTAATAATTGCCTCCGTATGTCCATCGCTGTAACAATTAATATGGTCAATCGCCTCATGAAGCGATTCGACAAT
>JAIRLW010000565.1 GCA_031259095.1 Planctomycetaceae bacterium
TTTTGACGATAAAATTTCAATATCTTTTGTAACAATCGTAAGACCGATTGAGCATTCACTGAATTCGTAAAATCCGTAATCGTCTTTTTCGTGTCAATATCGACCAATCCGTTGATGTTTACGCGTTGACGACCGCTGTTCGCCGGCAGCGGATACTCCCGACCCTTACGTATCCAACCGTAAGCGGGAATACTATGATGAGTCGGATGAGTTGCGCCGCCGAAGAGAAAAACCGCTTTATTTCCAGACCGGGAACGCAACAAGCGATAATAGTTGATAAACGTTTTAGGCAGGAGTTTCAGTCCTGATATCTCGGCGGATGATAAGTGATAGGCATTCATAAGTTGACCTCGTGATCATCTGTATAAAATAGCCGGCAAATCTTGTCAATATCTATTTTTTAAAGTGACTGCGGTATAGATATATGTTGTATCTTTGGCTACTGAGGTTTTTTGGTAAATCGTTTTGTTAAGAAAATTAGGCGTAAATAAGGTTATTGGTACAATATTCATACGTGTAAAAAAATATTTCACTGATATATTACAAAATTTCAGGGACATGAGAGACGATTAGGGACTAATGAGACAAATAATGTTTGAGATAAATTTTTATTCAGGTAAATTGTTTTTTAATCACATTGATTCATAAATGATTACAAAAAATCAAAACAAATTATTCCGATTTCGGAAAAGTTGTTGACACAGCCTCGCGGATTGGGCGATCTTTTTGTTCTGTACGAAAAAGGAACAAAACGGCAATTCCGTGTTTCTCCGCCAGTTCCAAGCCTTTGTGTTCGCCGAGAACAAAAAACGCTGTCGCCAAAGCGTCGGCACGAACACACGTTTTCGCAAGAACAGAAACAGAACCAAGCCGCTCTTTAATATCCGATGGTAATTGTTTCGTTAGTAATCGCTCATTTTGTAACGGTTTTGTCTGCGATGATTCCGCCGGCAATGATTTTTGTGGTAATAATTCTTGTTGTAGTGATTCTGTTTGTAACGGTTCCATTTGCAACTGTTCTGTTTGCAACTGTTCTGTTTGTAACAGTTCCGGTTGCAATGATTCTTTTTGCAACAATTCCGATTGTAACGTTTTCACTTCATTGATTGCAAGGTGTTCTGTTGGGAAACCGGTTCGCGGATCGATAAAATGCGAAAAACGTACACCGTCGATTTCCCGATAATTTTGGTAATCGCCGCTTGTTGCCAACGCCCGATCTCCAATCCGTAACTTGCGCTGTAAACCGGAAAATTCGTTTGTCGAAACGATCAACGGTTTTTCGATTCCGATCATCCAATCGCCCGCAGTTCCTTTGTTGCCGCGACAACGGACTTCACCGCCGACCTCGACCATATAATTCATAAACCCGTTTTCCTCCAACAATTCCGCAACACAATCAACCGCGTAACCTCTGGCAATTGCCGAAAGATCAATCTGTAATTCAGGAATTGATTTTTTTAACGCCGGAGGATGACTCCGAACTTCAAGTTTATCGTAACATATTTTTTGTTTAATTTGATTAGTTTTTTCCTCAAGATCATTGGTGGTCAAATGGTGTTGCCGGTTTACTCCGAATCCCCAAAGTTCAACCAACGGCGCAACGGTAATATCGAATGCGCCTTCGGTCAACTGTGAAATTTCCAACGCAGTTTGAACCACTTCGGCAGTGTCTTTTGAAACATTAAACCAGTCTGTCGAACCGGAATTATTGAAACGTGAAACTTCGGAATCCGCACGATAAATGGACGTCATCCGGTCAATTCCGTCAAGCCGTTGCCGGATTAATATTTCAATATTTTTCCAAACATCGAAATTCGTTCCTTTCATAAAATCGGCAACCTTCACGACATAATCGGTTCCTATTGTCGTTCCCTTTGTTTCCTGAGCGGTTCGGATCACCGGTTTCTGGAAATAAACGTACCAGATTCCAACTACAAGGAGAACGACAACAATTAAATAACGTATAATATCCCAGACAGAATTATGTGGTTGCAGCTGGTCATTTTGTTCGGCGGACGGTTTTTGTGACATAACTATATCGTTTTAGACAGGTGTCCTTGTCCAAAAATAGAAAAGGCTGATAATTATCGATATGATAAATAAATTTGGGAGAAATTTCAGAAAATCTCCCCGAAAAATAAAACGGATTATCGTTTCTGTAATATTCAAAAGCGACTAATTTGTTCAAAAATCATGGTTTGCGCATACAGTGATCGCAGATTGATCGTTGATAATCCGGCTGGCAATCAAATAATTCAATCAACCGACACGACCTTTTGGCAACAGGTCGCCTACCTGACACAGGGTTTTCGTAAATCTTTACTAAAAAAGGATTTACGGAAACATGTAAGCGGCTGTTCACTGTCCCGTTCACTCCTCAAAACGGCGTTATTCCCCAGGAGCAGAAAGCGATATTAAAGTCTTGATTATAAACAGGTTATGAAATATATCAGTGCAAAACATAACGGAGATGTTCACTTTAAAGCAGTTATGATGCGCTCCGCGTTGAGCATCGGTGGTATCAGTAACTGATGATTTTAAGGCAATCGGATTTTCGTGTAATTCTCTTTTATTATCGTACCGGTAATCTTAAGTCAGTACAAATCTTTCGGACAAACGCAGATCAAAAACAGGTTTTTAAAAATTGCCTAACGATGATTGTGCGTAGTTAAGTAAGATGCGATTAGTGATTTCACTGATTTTGAGCAAATCTGTTTCAATAATTTCATGGGCGACTTCAGAGTAAAAGGGATGACGTTTTTCAAGTAAAGCGATAATTTCTTCTAAAGGAGTTAATGATGTTAGATTGGGGCGCATCGTTCCTGACGCCGGATCAAGTTGAATCCGGTGAAAGATTGTTTCCGGCGTCGCGGTGAGCCAGATGACGTGTCCCGCATTTTTGAGTCGGCAACATGTTTCCGGTCGGAGAATAGCGCCGCCGCCAGTTGCCAGAACAAACGGATTCGATATATTTTGTTTTAAAATTTCTGCAATAGTTGCTTCTTCGATATGACGAAATTCTGTTTCTCCGTCCTGCGTAAAAATATCCGCGATACTTTTTCCTACACGGCGTTCAATTTCCGAATCGGAATCAAAGACCGAAATTTGAAGTTGTTCACCAAGTTTCCGAGCAATAGTTGTTTTGCCGGTTCCACGATAACCAACTAAAATCAAAGATTTCATGATAATTGTTTATGTGTCCTATTTTTAGTAGTGTTCTAAAATTATTGGATTATTAGAAATCGCCTTATTTTAATTTACCGTTTCCATCTTACAACCAATTTCTTTTCCCGAAAATGCAACCGATAAGAGAATCACTTTTTTTGTTCCGGTTAAATACGCTTCGTAATATTTTCGGTCATGGATTTGTTTTGACGCATCGTCTAACAGTTTGTCAAGATTCACGTCAACGCTGAATTTGACTTCGGCAACAACCGTAACATCCGGCAATTTCCAAACCGCGTCCATACGACCAATATTGGTTAAGATTTCGCCTTGAGGCTCAAAGCCTAAAAAGTGCAACCATACAAGCAACAACGAATGATAATATTTTTCCGCTTCAATATGTAACTGATAAGGCACTCGCGCAATCATTGCCTTCAAATTCCGTTCAAGTCCTTCGGAATCGCCGTTCCTAATATGACGACTCATTTCATTGTGTAAACGAGTCATCTCTTCCATCGGCAATTCGGTATAAGACTTGAACAAATGATCAATAAAAGCGTCACGAACTTCAAAGTTTGGAGGTTCAAGTTGGTAGATCGGTTTATTGTTTTCGCGGGTGATTGATTTTATTGTCAAATAACCGGTTTGAAACAATAGCGGAAGAGTCTCAAGATGTTCAGGATCATAACTGCTGAAAACAGAACATTGCGTTTGAGTCGGTCGTAAAAAAGATTCAACATTATTACGATTTTTGAGCAGTTCTATCAAAAAAGTCGGCGTGCCGGTGTCGAACCAATAATTCTGAAATTCTTTGGATTTACAAAACCGCAACGTACTGAACGGATTATAAACTGAAGTTTTTCCGTCCCACGAATAACCGTTGTACCATTGGCGAATATCATCAAGCAACTCTTCATAAGTCATGGACAATTCTTTCGCCGCAACAAGTAAATGTTCCGAAAAATTACTCTCCAACTCTTCCTGTGTTATACCGCAAATAGAAGCATATTCTTTTGACAGAGTAATATCTTCGATGTTGTTCAACGCCGAAAAAATGGACAGACCCGAAAATTTTGAAACGCCGGTCAGAAATATAAATTTGATATGTTCATCGGAACCTTTCATGACTTTGTAGATGTCGTGAAGTGATTCCCGCATGGCTTTCATTTCTTCGCTCGGCTTGCCCATAACGTCAAGTATTGGCACATCGTATTCGTCTATCAGCATGACAACTTTTTCACCAGTCTTACGATGTAATTCCTCGATTAGTTCCCCCAAGCAATCGCCGGCTCGTTCTGAAAGAAGAGTAAGATTGTTATTCCTCGCCATAATTTTCAATCGCACGAAAAGATTCCGTTCAATCTCCTCCGGCGTTCTATGACTTATCAATGTCCAGTCTATCCGAATAACGGGATATTTCTTGTTCCAACCCCATTGGTCATAAATATACAGTCCTTCGAATAATTCTTTCCGTCCGCTAAACAACGCATCAAGCGTACTGAGCGTCAGCGACTTACCAAAACGACGAGGACGGGAAAGGAAATAAACTTTTCCCGCCGTCGCAATGCGGTAAAGATGTTCCGTTTTATCAACGTACAAGTAATTCTCCGTACGAATTTCCTCAAACGTTTGGATTCCTACAGGTAATTTTTTCATTTTAGTATCAAGTTAATGCGTTAAGTGCATTGTAGATTTGCGGTCAATATTTGTATCCTCGTCAGCATCAAGAGACGCGTAATCGTTGGCGGGACGAAATGAAACCAGCCGAAGTGTTACTAAGTTTACCGCTTCCGGAATTATATCATTCATCGACTTCAAATTCAAATCCTCACGCGAATTCGCAAGGGCGGTTTTTGATTTCCTGCAATTCTTCGGGGAGGGTGATTTTTATTCCGTTGTCGGTTTGCGTCCATGACAATGGTTTTTCGTAATAGAGCAGACGAATGATACTGTTCGGTTTCGGCGGAACTGATTTTATGATCAACTCATCTTTGGGAAATTGTTCAATAAAAGCGTAAACCGTTTTAGTAATCTATCAGTGAAATATCTTTTACACGGATAGATTACCGGAGCGGCAGCGGCGGGATATGGCGGGATATGATAGATAAATTCCCTCACTACCGTTTGGGGCTTTTGTTTTGAACAAAGCCGCGGGAGTTTCCGGCAGTTTCCCTTAACGCAATGGAACTTACACTTAAAGCAATGGAACTTCCCCTTAAAGCAATGGAACTTACACTTAAAGCAATGGAACTTACACTTAAAGCAATGGAACTTCCCCTTAAAGCAATGGAACTTACATTTAAAGCAATGGAACTTCCACTTAAAGCAGTGGAACTTCCCCCTAACGCAAGCGGAACTTCTAAAAACTTCGACTGAAATCGATTTTGGTCGAATTTGACCGATCAAAAAAACGAGTTTTTGGAAGTTGCCTTATGTTTTAAAACCTTTTGTGAACCTTCGTGTTTTTTGTGGTGAAAATAAAAATAATTTGTAATATATCAGTGGAATTTTCCAAAACGTCTTTTAACAGTTTCCGCAAACCTCATTTTCAACCTAATTTTTCCGAACTAAACAACCTCAGTAGCAATAAATCCCGAAAATACAAACCTCATTACCTCATTGTGTATTTTTTGTAATAAGGTAATAAGGTTGGATAGACGTTGTATCTTTGGCTACTGAGGTTGTTTT
>JAIRLW010000580.1 GCA_031259095.1 Planctomycetaceae bacterium
TACGCCTCTTTTATATTAGTGTAAAAGTACGTGTAATATTAAAAAAACCTTAATTTACAGTGTTTAATTTCTGTACTTTTAGGAAAGTGCAACTGAAATATTATTTATTTTTTATCGTCAACATTTGATTGGTGCAGGATTGTTTTGATTACTTCAAGACGTTTGGCAATTTCCAGTTCAAAACCGCGCGGTGTTGGATGATAATATTCTTTATCAATACCAAGATATTCTTGCGCAACAATGCCGTTTTCAAAATCGTGTGCGTACTGATAGCCGACATGTCCCAATGTTTCGGAACTTTTATAATGAGCATCACGAAGATGACGGGGAACAGGAATTAAACGACCTTCTTGAACATCGCGTTTGGCTTCGTAAATTGCTTCGGTCGCGGAATTGGATTTTGGAGCGCAAGCCAGATAAATAACCGTTTGCGCCAAATTCAATTGACATTCCGGCAACCCAATAATTTCACAAGCCTGAGCGGTGGCAACCGCCAACGGCAATGCCGATGGATCGGCGTTACCGACGTCTTCGCTGGATAAAATAACAAGTCGTCGCGCTAAAAATCGTACATCTTCACCGCCAACCAACATTTTGGCAAGCCAATAAATGGCCGCATCAGGATCACTTCCGCGAATACTTTTGATCAGCGCACTAATCGTATCATAATGGGAATCGCCGTCACGGTCATACGCGACGGCTTTTTTCTGTACCGATTCCGAAGCGAGTTCCCGCGTAAATTCGATGGGGCGTTCCTCGCTGGACAAAACGCCAATTTCCAACGCCGAAATAGCACGCCGCGCATCGCCGTCACAAATTTCGGCAAGAAAATCAAGAGCGTTTTCGTGTAAATGAATCGGATATTTTCCCAAACCGCGTTCCCGATCAGTTGCCGCACGGACAATCAGCGTTTTAATCTGTTCGATAGTCAACGGTTCAAACTGGAAAATCCGGCTTCGACTGATCAGAGCGTTATTGATGGTAAAAAACGGATTCTCGGTGGTCGCGCCGACAAGAATCACCACGCCGTTTTCCACTTCCGGCAACAAAACATCTTGTTGTGCTTTATTGAAACGATGAATTTCGTCAATGAACAACAATGTTTTTTGTTGTCGGGTCGAAAGCCGATCTTCGGCTTCGGCGAGAATTTCACGGAGTTGCTTCACTCCGTCGGACGCCGCGCTCAATTGTCGAAACGTGCTGCGACTGGAACGGGCAAGAATAGAGGCAAGAGTTGTTTTTCCGGTTCCCGGCGGACCGTGAAAAATAACCGAACCAAGACGATCCGCCTGAAGAAGTCGCCGTAACAATTTGCCTTCGCCAAGAAAATGTTCCTGACCAACAAACTCCTCCAATATTTGCGGACGCATTCGCACCGCAAGCGGTTCAGCCTTCCGACGGTTTTCTTTTTCTTCTGCTTCAAATAAAGTCATCGATTTTCAACATAAAACATGGTCAATATCGGAAACGGTTTGCCGAAGGAATCAATCGGGGAACGGCTGAGAATTTCAAAACCCATGTGTCGGTAAAAACCAACCGCTTGAGAATTTTGTTCATTAACATCGACTTTCCCGATTTTTCGCTCATGAATGGCGAAGTTGATTAACTCTTTGCCGATCCCCTCGCCGAAATATTCAGGACGAATAAACAACATTTCAATTTTGTCCGCCGAAAGACCTATAAAACCAACGATTTTGTTTTCTTGGCGAACACAAAATAATTCCATTGCCCGTAAATATTCGTTCAAAATAAGCGGTTTGAAATACTGAATGTCTTGCTCTTCCAAAAAATGATGCGTCGCACGAATAGACTGCTCCCAGACGTCAATGATTTCCTGATAATCGTTTAGCAAAACAGTTTCGATCATAAAATTAAAATTACCGATTTCATTTGTCCTGATTATTTCACATTTTCGGAGGCTAAAATTGTAGTCAACCAATATCAGGTAGGCAACCTTTCGCTGAAAGGTCGCGTCGGCGACAGATATTCTTGTTCGTTGGTCAACGAAGGCGCTTTACCGACATAATTCAGCTGATAAAAATCATCTTTGCCGAGTTCCCGATAGCGTTTAAAAGACAAACGGACGGTTTCTTCGCGTAGGTCAAGAATGAAAGCAACGTCGGAAACGGCATAACCGGCTCCGTGCATGTAAACTGCTTTGACGCGGTCGGCTTCCCGTTTTTGCTTGAGCGTTTTAGGCAGGAGTTTCAGTCCTGCGCTCTCGGCGGATAATAAGTGATAGGCGTTCATAAGTTGACCTCATGATCATCAGTATAAAATATCCGTCCAATCCTGGCAATATCTATTTTTTAAAGTGCCTGCGGTATATACTAGATACAATTTTGATTCCGGTTATGTTCTTCCCGATCCGAATGCGAAACGAAAATTTGAAGATTACATTCCGCGAGCCCCTGGCGGTTATCGAAGAGCATTTTTTATTATCGGCGTCAATCTGATCGTCTTGTCATTACTCGCACGGCACTTTTTTATTCGTTGGAGAGAATATAAAAATAACAAGTCAAAAAAAGAAGATGATTAACTCATTATTAAAATTTGTTATTGTAATTTTTTTAGGGATAGCCTAAAGAAAGAGTAAATCAGTCAACGGAAAAATTCGGTTTTCTCGAAACTACAAGGCGCCAACTAGGAACAACAACAACAACAATATAATAAACGAAACATTTTATCTATTTTTTAAAGTGCCTGCGGTATATACTAGATACAATTTTGATTCCGGTTACGTCCTTCCTGATCCGAATGCGAAACGAAAAGTTGAAGATTACATTCCGCGAGCCCCTGGCGGTTATCGAAGAGCATTTTTTATTATCGGCGTCAATCTGATC
>JAIRLW010000028.1 GCA_031259095.1 Planctomycetaceae bacterium
TCGGAATCCATAACCATATTTTCGGAGATTCCCTAACCAGTTATTAATTAACAATTTAACAAACCGGAAAGGAAAGGTCGATTTTAATCGACTTGAAATCGAATAATCTATTTCCGGCAACAGACCCCCCATTGCCGCGACGCCTCAACCAAATGTTGACAACTTTATCAGGTAGGCAACCTTTCGCTGAAAGGTCGTGTCGGCGAGTACGCCGACGCGATACGCGATGTTTCGGCGAAACCTCACCTACCAACCTAAGCCGCTGACTCAGTGTACGGTTGCCGAACATAGATTTATCTTATATTTACGTTTGAGAAATCCGTGATGTTTTGATTTTGCTGTTGTTTTTATGATTTCGCCAATCGTGATGTCGTGAAAGCGGACTTCACAACCGTGATCCTGAACCATAATACGACCAACAGCATTTTCACCAAATTCCGCAATATCATTGAATTTACTGGCGGCAACCGCTTTTTTCCACCTCTCCGAACCAACTAAAACATCAACCACTTTTTTGCCGTTAAGCCAATGTTCAATCCGATTCCCATTAACAACAATTCGACCATGATTCAACTCTTCATGCGGTTTCAAAATTTTTGAATCGTTGGTTGATAAAATATCATAAAGTGTTGCGGTATTATTTTTTGGTTTTTTACCTTCTTTGGAGTTGAAGTCGTCAAGTACCTGATATTCAAGACCAAGCCAGCCTTTGCCGTCATACTTTTTGAAGCGGTATTTGATTCCGCTGTTGCCGCCTTCGGCAATTGTCCACGTGAAATCGAGAACAAAATTTTTATATTCCCGATCCGTCATCACATCACCGCCCTTGCCGTGAAGATGCAACACGCCATCCTCAACTCTCCAAGCATTGCCCGGAATCTTACCGTCAATCGCCGTCCAACCATCCAACGAATTTTCCCGAATTAACGGCGTTTTCGTACCAACAACCAATTGAACCGGTTGCGCTGCCGTTTTTTTCTGAACACGATCTTGATTCTTTTTCAAATTCAATAAACCCGCTTCTGATATTGATGCAAAAAACAAAAATGAAACGGTAAGCAAAAAACAATTCACAGTTTGAAACATTTTCATAACAATCTCCAATGAGGTTTAGGAAGAGTGGTTTGCGGTAATCGCCAGCCGCACCTCCTAATTAATCTCCCAGTTAATCATATTCCGCAAAAGATTTACCGGTTTTAATCGTGTAAAAACCTCCTGCGGCTTCAAATTGTACACGGTCAAACTCAATCTTTCTGACAAAACACCGGACGCCGCCCAATTGAAACATCTCACCTTCATAAAGCCGGAATTTTTTACCTTCCGTTCTTAAATCAATCCACACCTGCGGTTTCCCATCCGACTCCACCACCGCCATAACATAACAATACGGCGATTGATCAAAACGGTTGGGAGGACGATTTTCCTCACGTATTCGCGGTTCCGCTGTTGGACGCACAGGAACAAACGCAGAAAATAAAGAACGTTCCGTAATCCGTTGAAGCATTGTTTTGTCGCTTTCCGTTAACGCCAATTGTTGTTCCTCAATTACCGGAAGTGTCCGGTTGGAACGCGCCTGCGGAAGAGAAAGAGCCTCTATCGTAATCGAAATATCCATCTCTTGCGAATTTTTTATCGGTCGGGGCGAAACTTTACGAATCAAATGCAAATAATCCGACTTGTAAAAACGCCGCAGAAATTCCGCAATTTTTTCCAAACTCCCTTTACCATGAAGCGTAAACGTGTATTTATTATAATGAGTTTTATTCTGCGTCTTCACAACAGCCACAGAACCCGGATCAATCCGGCTCTCACGAATCCCCGTCTCGCCGGCTAAATCCATCAGGTAATTCTGGTACAACGATTTGGCAAAATCATCTTTCGACGGAAGCGATCTCGCAATAAAATGATCCAACCGTTCTTTAATTTCCGTTTTATGCTTAATATCAGTCTCGTATTTCTCAATATCGGCTTTAAGCCGGTTGCGATCACCGCGAAGCGCCGAAACCTCCGTTATAAATATCCGATAGAAAATCGGAACCATGATAATAAAAAATACAATCCCCGCCAAAATAAGCAAAAACCGTTCACGCTTTTGAGGCGACGAAATATCAAATAAATAATTCATCATTAACTATTTCCTTTTGGTTTTTAGTTTGCGGTTTGCAGTTTAATTTGCGGTTTGCAGTTTAAAAGGGACAGAGGGGACTTTGAAGGGACTTTAAGGACAATTGGGACAAAATATTCGGTAATTAAATCGGTAATTAAAATGAATGATTAGCGGTTTTATGAAAATTATTCTTTTTGTTCTTGCGGTTGTTCTTTGGGTTGAGTTTCTTTGGTGAAGGCGTCGGCGGATTCTTTGGACAGGAAAACCGACAAATCATAACGGAAACCATATTGCGGATTTCCGCTGCTTGTTCCTTTTTCACCGGGTTTGATAACATGTTTTTCATCACGGAGTTGTTCTTCCATTGGGGAGACAACGGAAAAATCTTTGAGTAATGACCGCAAATTCATAGAACCCCCATTGTTTGCGGAAAAAACCAATTCCGTTAGAATCATTTGTTGGGCGGTCGGCATTTTCCGGCTCAGCCAATCGAGTTGTTCGAACCAATCGACGTTGTCGGCAATCCATGCGTCAATCGCATTCAATTGATTACGTTGTTCGGTAACAGTTCCGGCGGTTTGTTTCAAGGTATTGAGTTTTGCGGTCAGCGTTTTGACTTCGTTTGTCAATGCGGTATGGCTGTAAAAACCGAAACCGATTAAACAAGTCAAAATAAACAATGTTACCGCAAGTATTCCGGTGATCAATTGCCGACGTCCTGCCGGTTCGCGGCGTTTTTTGGGATTGCAAAAGTCGATATTGCTTGATTCATTTTTGGCATTTTGCAAAATTGTTCCGATCAGAGAAGCGAAACGTTCTGATTTTTCGGGGAGATTTTCTTGAAGAGTTCTGCTGCAACGGATTCCTTGCCAGGGATCAAAGGTTTTGACCGGAATATCCAGACTGATTGAGACTTGTTTTGCCAAAGATTCAAACTTGGCTCCGACGCCGCACAAAACAACTTCGTCAACTGTTACGCCTTGAATTTCGTTTCGGACGGCAATTCGGGTTCGTTTGAGTTCGGCGATCAGCCGTGCGGCAAAATCGGACGTGCTCACATCCTCCGGACAACTGATTTTCGGTGAACGCATGAAAACAGGTTCACCTTGAAAAAGAACTGCTTGAGAAGTTTCGTGCGGGTCTAATTCAACAATAAGAGCGGCACGGTTCGGATCAAAATTGGGAGTGCGCCGCCAAAGTGAAGCGGTTTCACAAGGACGAAGAACAACCCGCCGAAGTGTTAAATTGAGTTTATCGCAAAATTCTTGAATTTTATGAAGAGTTACGATGCGAAGAGTTGAAGCGAGTAGATGTTTCGGCGAACCGCCGACAATCGTTTCTTGCGTTTTTCCTTTTTTATTGGGAGTTCGGACGGCGGGAAAAAGGGTACTCCGTGAAACATGCTCCAGTTTGTTGGTAATAAAAAAGTCAAGCGGAGCAGTTGCGTCGTAACCGTTAAACTCTTTGGTTGCCTGAAACTTGACTAAATCCGGTAATTCGTCAATTGGAACCGGCGGAAAAACCATTGGTCGAACTTCCACATCCGCCCGGCTCAATACAACAACCGCCTCCGATTTAACAAGCCGATATTTTTGAACAATCTCTTTTAATTGTTCTTTAGACGTCAACAATTCCGCATGTTCAAATGTTGCCGAACTGTTGTGAACGGTTGCGGAAAGAAATAGTAAACGGTCATTTTCCCAAGTTATCGCAATTACGTTTGGCATGGCAATAAGTTTTCGGTAATATTGTTCACAACAAAAGGCTCTCCGTGTATTAATCGTCAAGTTGAACAACACAGAGCAATTCCTTGACGGTTAAAAGGGATTTTTGGAAATTTTCTATCATTTGGGGAAGCCCCCTTTTCGGTTTC
>JAIRLW010000033.1 GCA_031259095.1 Planctomycetaceae bacterium
GAACGAACCTCTAAAAATTCAATTTGCCTATTTTCTCATATCCTATTTTCTCATATCTTTAAAAGAATGTCAACCAAAAATGCCCTTCCTGTAGGCGTTGACATCTTTACTTAGTACAGATACAATGAAGGGGTGTTTTATTGGGGTCGTTAGTTTTCAGGTAATTATTCACCTTTCTTTCAGCAAAACAACTATGTTTGGTAAAATGTTTGAAATTGGTTCTTTGATGAAGCAGGCTCATGAATTTGGCGGTAAAGTTCAGGAAATGAATGATAAACTCAAACAACTTCGTATTCAAGGATCGGCTGCTGGCGGACTTGTAGTGGTTGATGTCAACGGACTTCAGGAAATGGTGGCTTGTCGGATTGATCCTGCCCTATTTCAGCAAGGCGACGTCGAATTGTTGGAAGAACTCATTGTGACGGCAACAAATGACGCCATTGAAGAATCGCGTCAGCAACAAGCAGAATCTATGAAATCGCTCACCGACGGGATGAATCTCGGTAATCTAACCGAAACTCTCGGAAAAATTATGCCGCAATAATTATAATTAAAAATGCAAGCATAAATTGTTTCCGTTCCAAGTCGTTTTCGATCCAAGTCATTATGTCAGAGTTGACGGAATCCGTAACTCGGATGATCAAAGAATTTGAGAAATTACCCGGACTCGGTAAAAAATCTGCCGAACGGATCGCTTATCATTTACTCAAAGTCGAAAAAAAAGAGGCTCTGGCGTTAGCGGACGCAATCTATGCGGTTAAGGAAAACGTCCGGTATTGTAAACATTGTTTCAACTTAACGGAACAGGAACTTTGTGAAATTTGCCGCGACCCGAAAAGAAATCAGACAATTCTCTGTGTGGTCGAACAACCACGCGATCTGATCGCGTTGGAACAAACGGGTCGTTATGACGGACTTTATCATGTTCTTCTTGGTCGTATTGCGCCGCTTGACAAAATCACGCCCGATCAATTGACCATTTCCGCCCTTGTGGATCGGATCAAAACCGGTTTGTTTACCGAAATTGTTATGGCGACCAATCCGACTATCGAAGGAGATTCCACCGCTCTTTATATTATCAAGCAATTGGAATCTGTTCGGGCAAACATCAAAATCACCCGATTAGCACGCGGTATTACCACCGGCAATGATTTACAATTTGCCAATAAAGAAATGCTCGCCGACGCTCTGTCAGAACGTCAATCGTTCCGATAAAACAAGTTGTATATTCCCCAATGGTCATTGGGAACCTCTAAAAACCTGTTTAGCAGGAACGCAGGCGTCTCGCCCACATGAAAATCATTCCGGTACAGGCGAAAATCATTCCGATACAGGCGGAAAACGTTCCGATAGGTCGGCAACCTTTTGCCCAAAGGTTGCGTTGCCTTTACAGTTGATCATGGAAAGAATTGTCCCATCATGTCCCATTCGTCTCTAATGTCCCTTCATTGAATAAATGTCAGGGACAAATGCGACAATAAGGACTATAAGGACTGTTGGGACAAAAGATAGGCAAAATACCAATTGCCGTCCGTCCACAGAGGCAAGTCGGCTAACGCCGACGCGACCGTGGGTGAAAACCCTTTAGCAAAAGGTCGCCTACCTAATCAACACCGCGAATAATGATGTTATTAAAGAATAAATTTACTTAGATCTTCGTCTTTACTCACATCGTCGATACGTTGTTTGACATAATTTGCGTCAATAACAACACGGTTTTGTTCCATATCAGGAGCGTCGAAGCTTAATTCTTCGAGTAGGCGTTCCATGATAGTGTACAGTCGTCTGGCGCCGATATTTTGCATCTTTTGGTTGATCGCAAAAGCATAGCCCGCCAACGTTTCAATTCCATCCGGCTCGAAAGATAATTCAATATTTTCCGTTTGCATTAACGCTTGATATTGTTTGGTCAATGAACCGTTTGGTTCCGTTAAAATACGAATGAAATCGTCTTTGGTCAAATCGTTCAATTCAACCCGAATCGGAAAACGTCCTTGAAGTTCGGGCATCAAATCACTTGGTTTGGCGCGGTGAAACGCTCCGGCGGCAATAAATAAAACGTGATCGGTTTTGACATAGCCGTATTTGGTCTGAATGGTTGTTCCCTCGACAATCGGTAACAAATCACGTTGAACGCCTTGTCGTGAAACATCCGCGCCATGTTGTTTTTCGCCGGCAACGATTTTATCGATTTCATCGATGAAAATAATTCCGAGATTTTCCGCTAATTCGACAGCGGCGGTTTGTACTTTTTCTTTACTGATTAACTGATCGCTTTCCTGTTCGATGAGAAATTCGCGTGCTTCTTTGACTGTCATATCACGTTTTGTTCGACTTCGGGGCGCGATTTTTTCAAACATTTCCTGAAAGTCAAATTCCATCGACTCCATACCGGGCATATTACTCATAATCATTGGAACAGCCCGCGTTTCGGAGATAATACTGACGGTTCGGTCTTCCATGAGACCTTTTTCGAGCATTTTGCGGATTTTCTCACGATTCCGTTCGTGACGGACAGATTGAACGAGTTCTTCGTCCGACTGTGGTTCGTTATCGTTATCGTTGTCGTCGTCATCATCGTCGTCATCGGAATTTTTATTGGACGGCGGCGGCAACAGCATATCGATCAACCGCTCATTCGCACGTCGAACTGCTTCCTCTTTAACTTTTTCACGTTCCGTCGAACGGACAATACCGAGTGCGTTCTCAACGAGTTCGCGTACCATACTTTCGACGTCGCGTCCATAATACCCGACTTCGGTATATTTGGTTGCTTCGACTTTGATAAAAGGAGCGCCGGTTAAAGTGGCGAGACGTCGGGCGATTTCGGTTTTTCCGACGCCGGTGGGACCAATCATCATAATATTTTTCGGCGAAATTTCTTTTTTCATCGAATCATCGACCCGTTGACGCCGCCAACGGTTACGAACTGCCACCGCAACACTGCGTTTGGCTTCATTTTGACCGACAATATGTTTATCCAGTTCTGCAACAATCTGACGTGGTGTTAAATCCATAAATTTGTGAAATCGAAAAAACGTGTATTCAAAAAACAACTAAAAACAAAACTAACACAATAAAATGCAACCCGACAAAATGTTCGGAAAACTCCCGACATCATGAACGATCATTAACATTTCCAGAT
>JAIRLW010000449.1 GCA_031259095.1 Planctomycetaceae bacterium
TCGTGAAACGGGTGTTTACCGTTTTCACTTTAAAAACCCGCTTTAGATGTTCGCTTATCCTGCAATTTTAGGTGTTTTTTTATTCAAAAAGTCGATTTTTATAAGGACTAAAGTATAATAAATTCAAAACACAAATTCCACTGATATACGGTAAAATTTTGCGACAAAAATGAATTTTAGAGGTTCCCAAGATCAATCCGCACGTTTGATTCTGACAGCCATACCGACTTCGATTGTTTTTTGGTTACGACCTCTGACAACTTCAATACTTTCCGGCGATTTTTCGGTGGAATATTGGGGGTCGATTAAATCACAAGCATCCGCCGGTTTCCGATGAATTTCATCTAAATATCTGCCGTAACCTTCCGGGGCGGTGTTGGGATCGGGAGTTTGGGTTTTATTTGGTTCGGTCTATTGTTTGACAATCGTAATCAAATATTTACCTGGTACGGCTCCTTTGTATTTATCCAAGGTTTGAATAACCGCGTTGCCGGACGCATCGGTCAGACCGCCGGCAACCCATTGGCTAATTGACGGATATTCAGAAATCAACGCAACCGAAACTCTTTCTAACGGTTTTCCTTCCTGAGTGATTGAAATCGATTAAAATCGAATCGTTTGTTTTTAGAAAAGGGTATTCAGAGATTCCCAATGATTGCTTTTTTTTCTAAACCTGTTATAATTTTCTCCGATCTCGTTGTACTTAAATTACATTTTCGTAGTAATTCTTGTTTTTATGAATATACATCTAGGATAACAATGAACACTGACAGCATTACCATTTTACGCCAGATTCTGTCAGGTCGTTCTATTCCTGTTCTTAGCGAGCAACTGTTTGAGAATCAGGAAATTGAAACTATCTGTCAAGAACTGATCACCATTCGGGAACTCCTCTTAAAATTTTCTTCCGGTGATCTTGATGACAATATTACCATACGCGGAGCAATCGCGGGTTGCTTGAAAACATTGCAAGCCAATCTGCGGCATTTGACCTGGCAAGTTCAACAAGTGGCGGAGGGCGATTTTGCCCAACGGGTTGAATTTATGGGGGAATTCTCTTTGGCATTCAATTCGATGGTTGTTCAGTTGGAACATTCACTAAATGAATTGAAAGATAGTGAAAAACGACTTTTGAAACTAAACAACGATCTGCAAGACGAAATCCATTTTCGTAAAACTGCGGAAGAAGAGTTGAAAAGCAGTGAAGAACGTTGGAATCTGGCGGTTCAGTGCAGCCGCGACGGTATTTGGGACATCGATCTTGAAACCAAAGAAGCGTGGTATTCCGAACGTTTTCTCGAAATGTTCCAGTATCCGCCGGAAGAATTACCAAAAGACCTTCGTTGGGATCTGCTGGTTCATCCAGACGACCAGCAGGAAGCAGAGTTTTTGCGTAAACTTTACACCAGAGAAGAACATCCGCCGCCGTTTTCGGTGGAATGTCGGGTACGTTGCCGAGATGGAAATTATCTGTGGGTGCGGATTCGCGGAATGCCAATCAAAACAGACAACGGTTTTCCAAATCGATTCATTGGGGTTACGTCCGACATCAGTATTCAGAAAGAAACGGAAACCGCACTGGCACATCGGGCAATGCACGATAATTTAACCGGTTTACCAAACCGTTATCTTCTCGACGACCGGTTACATCAACATATTGCCAATGCTTTGCGTAACAATACCGCGTTTATTTTTGTGATGATGGATTTGGATAACTTCAAAGGGGTCAATGATACATTGGGGCACGCCGCCGGAGATATTTTGCTCATTGAACTTGGTAAACGAATCAGCGCTTGTATCAGAAATACCGATACGGTTGCGCGGCTTGGCGGCGATGAGTTTGTCTTTGTTTACACCTGTGCGCAGGACAAGGAAATAACGACAACGGAACAAGTGATGAATCGTCTTTATAACTCGTTCCAGACTCAGGTTAATCTCGGCGGAGTGATGTACACGATTCGTTCCAGTATGGGCGTTAGTTTTTTTCCCAGACACGCAACAGATATTGCGTCCCTTTTTGAACGTGCCGACGAAGCCCTGTATCTTGCCAAAGAAAGAGGAAAAAATACTTTTGCTGTCTGGGAACCCGAAGCCAAAGAAGTTGCGGAAAAAGTTAATCAAGAAACAAAATCAGGATTACGACCAACTCGATAATCCAACCGAACATTTTAAGGACATAACCGAATTTTGAAGATTCCTCGAAAATTAAAATAAATTTGATAAATCTTGTGTGGAGCGTTGCTTTCATGTTCAGCAAAGGTATAATGCAATAAAAGAAAATTTTTGATTATTTCAGAATTTAGACGGCAATCACCGCAAGTAAACAAAGGTAGGCGATGTTTCGGCGAAACATTGCCTACCTCTTGACCTAAATAATGATCCCTTAAAAAATAGGAAACAATCAGAAAAATATTTTGTTTTCATTTCAAAAATATTATTACACTACCACGCTAAATAATACTCAAAAACTCATAAAATTATGCAAGTATTGATTGTTGACGATAGTAAACTTGCCCTAATGGTCTTGCAAGGTCTTTTGACCAACGCCGGTTATGAAGTTCTGACCGCAATGAATGGTCAGGAAGGATTGAAACTGCTCGAAGGAAGTTCTTGCCGGATGGTTATTTCCGACTGGGAAATGCCCGTGATGAACGGTCTCGAATTTTGTCGGGCTGTCCGCGCGGAAGAATTTACCGGTTACGTTTATTTTTTGCTGCTCACCTCGCACGGTGCGCTCGACGAAATGGTTCAGGGACTTTCCGCCGGAGCAGACGACTTTATCGCTAAACCCTACAAACCGGATGAAGTGTTAGCCCGACTGCGGGCTGGTGAACGGATTCTTTCATTGGAAACACGCGACGTCGCCATTTTCGCTCTCGCAAAACTCGCCGAATCCCGCGACGTCGATACCGGCACTCATCTGGAACGGGTTCAATATTATTGCCGCGCTTTATCACAGCAGATGGCAACGCTCGAAAAATATCAGGAAGTGATCGATCCCGAATTTATACGTTTGATATTCCAGACCAGTCCGCTCCACGATATCGGAAAAGTAGGAATTCCCGATTCGGTTCTGCTAAAACCGGGAAGACTCGATCCGCATGAATTCGAAATTATGAAAACACACACCACGATTGCCGCCCAAACACTCGACGCGGCTCTCGGTAAATTCCCGGGCGTTTCCTTCCTCAAAATGGCACGCGATATCGCCGCAACCCATCACGAAAAATATGACGGAACCGGTTATCCCAACGGTCTGAAAGGAGAAAATATTCCGCTTTGCGGTCGGATTATCGCTTTAGCCGATGTTTACGATGCGCTCATTTCCAAACGAGTGTACAAGCAAGCGTTCACCCACGACTCCGCAAAATCGGTCATTCTTGAAGGATGCAATAAACATTTCGATCCTGATGTTGTCGAATGTTTTTTAGCCCGTGAAGATCAATTTGTCAGTATTCGTAAACGGTTTTCCGAAGATGAAGACAAATAACAAATGACGAAACAGTTTAGGGAACTTCTAAAAACTCGTCTTTTAATCGACCCAATTCGACCGAATATCGGCTAAAATCGATTTTGACCGATTTCAGTTGAAGTTTTTAGGAGTTACTTTTATTTTATTCTTATGCAAACGCCTTATTACCGAAACATTTTAACAGTACATAAATTAACTATCAAACGACAATCATCATATCCTGAATGTGAACGAAGACGAATTTCCTAAAATGTACCGTCCTATCATTCGTCGTCTTCGCATGGCTTCATAAAGTAACGATATTCAGATCGAGATGGAAATGGAAGACGATTTCATGCAAAAAATTCAAGACAAGGAACGGTTTATCCCTAAACAAAACAACATTATTAAAGAACAAGACAAATTAATTAAACCATTACAAAAACAATTGCAGCAAGCCAAACATAAAAATTCCTGATATTCCGAAAATAACTAGGAAATTTTAAAACAAAAATCCCAAACAGTTTACGATAACAGACGAAAAAGAAATCACTATCGAGTTTAAAATCCTCGAAAAACATAGAAACCTCTAAAAATTCGTTTTTGAACCACAAAAGTTTATGAACGTTTTATGAAAAATCATTTGTTCCTAATGTCCCTATCGTCCCATCGTCCCATCGTCCCATCGTCCCTAAAGTCCCTTTTTATAAGGACAATAGGGACTAATGGGACAAATAATCTATTAATCAAAAGAATTAAAAATCTTTTGGCAAACGATATTTTTAGAGATTCCCCATAACGATTAACAGGTTAAAGGTCAAAACAATCGTACTAATTCAATTTCCGCAGTTCGTTGATCGAACCCTTTTCAAATTCCCTGATTATTTTGGAATTTTGGGGCAGCCATTTAGTCACTATCAGTTTAACACATTTATTCTTATTTAACGTTAATGAAATACGCGATTATTATTCCCGATGGTTGTGCTGATTGGTCAATTGAATCGCTTGGCGGCCGCACTCCGATGCAAGCGGCGCGGACTCCGAATCTGGACATGTTGGCGCAAACAGGAATAGTAGGTCGCAGCCAAAATGTTCCAACCGGAATGTCCCCCGGTTCTGATGTGGCGACTTTGGGTCTTTTGGGTTACAATCCGTCACAATATTACACCGGACGTGCGCCTCTTGAAGCGGCGGCACAAGGAATCGAACTTGGAGTTCATGATTGGGCGGTTCGGTGCAATCTCGTAACAATTGAACGCGACGTGATGAAAAGTTTCACTGCCGGACATATTTCATCCGAAGAAGCAACATTGCTTATCGCAGCGTTAAACGATAAAATGGCGCCCGATTTTCCGGTCAATCTTCAATTTTATTCCGGCGTGAGTTACCGAAATCTTCTTGTTATCCGTGATCATGTTCCGTTGTCGGTAACGACTCAAACCTATCCGCCGCACGATTATACCGGTCAGAAAATTGCCGATGTTGTACCGTCCGGCGACGGGAGTTGCTTGCTTCGTGGTTTGATGGATGCAAGCCGTCTCATTTTTGAAGGACATCCGGTAAATCGTCAACGAATTAAAGCGGGAAAACTTTCGGCAACACAAATCTGGCTTTGGGGAATCGGTCAAAAACCGCAACTTCCTTTGTTTGCGAACCGTTTTTCTGCAACTCCAATTCATGGAGCGATGATTACTGCGGTTGACTTGTTACGCGGCATTGCTTCACTGATTGGTTGGGAAGTTATTAATGTTCCCGGTATTACCGGATATGTTGATACGGATTTTGCCGCAAAAGGAAAATATGCGGCGGAATCGCTTAAAAATCATGATTTGGTCTGTGTTCACGTCGAGGCAACCGATGAAGCGGGACATGAAGGAAGTGTTGAAAAAAAGGTGAAGGCAATGGAGGATATTGACACGTTTATTGTTCCGCCGGTTCTTGAGGCGTTGAAATCGTATGGAGATTGGCGATTATTTGTTTCGCCGGATCATCCGACTCCGACCGCCATCAAAACGCATACATCCGATTATGTTCCTTGGCTGTTGGCGGGAAGTGATATTGCGCCGTCCGCTGCTTCCGCTCCAACTTATGATGAGGAAACCGCCCGTCATTCCAAATTTCGCTACAACAAAGGTTGTAAAATGCTCGGACAACTTTTTATCCATAAATAATGATATTATATTTCATACATTCTTCAGATTTTGACACAATAAAAGATAGAAAATTTCTGATTGTTTCATGTTTTTTTGTTAATGAAATATTTTGAATCCGATAGATCCGAAACATGAACCTTTTGTGTTTGTC
>JAIRLW010000068.1 GCA_031259095.1 Planctomycetaceae bacterium
TCAAAAGGGGGACGACCGCCCTTAGAAGGATCATGCTGATGTCGAAGTGTACTAAGAGGAGCGATAAAAATCGACCAATGGATCAAAAGATTGAGACGAACAAGGAAATCGTTGAGCGCATGAATTTTATCGAGTTGATCTTCAACGTCAAAAAACGAAGGATGTGAATGAAAATGGGACATATGAACCTATCTACCTAAAAAAAAGTTAGAAAAAATGGGAAAAACAAGGAACAAAAATATCATAACATCATCTTAAATAATGACAAGGGGGTTTTTAGAAGTTCCCTAAAAACAATGAAGTGTGATTGTTTAAGATTTACTTCTGTTTTATCAAAAATTTTACAACAAAGGAATGATTTATGCCTAACAGATCAGATTGGCTTACTGGTCCGCGTGCGGATCAGATTTTGACGGCGAAGGATTGACTGAGCATTTTGAACCGTCCGACGCCGTCTTGGAGGGTTTCGTCTCCCAATGGTCCCTTAGATCAAGGGACTTTAGGGACGATAGGAACATTGGGGACAAAGACAGCGAATACAATTTTTGCGTGAAAAACAGGAATAATTTGGGGACTCTTTATATCGGAAAGCAAACAGACCAAAAAAATAAAAATACTTGAAAATAAAGAGATTAAACTACTTTTTTTAAGAAAGTGCAGTTATAAGGGAACTGCTAAAAACTTCAACTGAAATCGACCAAATCGATTTTAGTCGAATTGGGTCGATTTCGGTCGATCAAAAAACAAGTTTTTAGAAGTTGCCATAAAATTATTTGTCCCATTTGTCTCTAATGTTCCTTATGTCCTTAAAATGGTGTTAAGGGACAAATGATTTTTAAATTAAATTGGTATCTAGGAAAAGGGATTTTGAGAGATTCCCAATTGATCATATCTCGGAATAAAATAAAAAAACCTTGTAAATAAAGAGTTTACAAGGCTTTTTTGTTGTTGATGCGTCTTGTGTTTATTTTACCATTTTTTGGCAACTCCCGCCGAAAGCATATTGGCGCTCACTTCATTCGTTACACTACCCAACGGCGCACCATGCATTCCGGTTGGAAAAGGACCGGTTGTTTTGGCTTTGAACGCATGAATATACGCGAACGAAAATTCAAGATTTTTGACAATCGAATAAGTCGCACCAACACTTAATACGTGTTGCATCATTAGCGGCGCAGCAACATTCAACATGGCGCTCCGGCTCGGAATTGGGTTTTCGTTCCAGCAATAACCCATACGAAGTTTGAGTTGCCGATTCAATTTCCGTTCAACACCAACCGCAATCGACGTCACACTGTCCCAGTCCAAACCTCGAACAACTCCGTTTTCCACTCCTTTTTTGAAACCAGCCGTGTGAGCATAATCAAAGTAACGAATATCAAGCCCGATAATCGTGTCCTGAATACCGTCGTAGGAAAAACCTAATGAAAGTGTTGTCGGAAGATTCAGATCAAATTTGTCGTCAATTACTTGACCATCAACAGCCTTTGTGCCTTGATAAGTCAGATCTTCTGCCCAAATCGGACTCTTGAACATAAAACCGGCTTTGAAATGATTTTTGAAATCGTAATACGTACCGATCTGAAATCCGCCGCCCCAAGCGTAACGTGTTCCGAAGTTATGAACCTCGTAATCTGCTCCAAGCGGTTGTCCCAGTTGCATCGGATTAATTGATAACGACGCCAAATCAATAATCGGCGCAACACCAATCGACAAACGATCCGTAACTTGATAAGCAACGGTCGGCGTAACCTGCATAATAATCACGGTTGACGATTTCGCGCGACCGCCCAAAATCGGATTGTCAAACGGTGAACCGGTTGAAGGATAAAGCGATGCGGCGCCGCCAACCGCTCCTAAACCAAGTCCGAAGGTTACCGGTGATTTCGGACAACGCCGCCAGACAAACGCCATACTCGGATCAGGAATCGAACCGGCATTGCCTTTTGTCGAACCGCTTATTGGCGTTCCTTCAATACTGGAACTGACGCGAGTTTTCGGCATGATCACACCGATTCCAAACGAAATCTCACTTTTTTCAAGTCCTGAAATTGACGCCGGATTCCAATAAATTGCTCCGGCGGCATCAATTGGAGTTGCTGTTGCCACGCTTCCGATGGAATCGTTGACGGCTCCGACACTACGAAGGAGAACACCTTGTCCATAAACAAAGTGGTTTGAAATTGCTAAAGAAAGAACCAAAACAAATACAATGTTCCAACAAAATACTGAGGTTGTTTTCATAACTTGTTTTCAGATTGCTAACAGTGGTGTTCAATGCTTTTAAGATGGGCGAAAAAGATTTTTACGGATGTACTGGAATACAACCATGACACACCCTCCGCACGGCATAACGCGGAACCCAAAACGAAACTATTTGAGTTTTTTCGACATTTGGACATTTAAAATTGTTCCCAATCAGACAAAACAAACAGAATTTAATCTCGCAAGACGGAACATTCGGAACAATACGTATGTTTTCACGATACCGCAACCAATAAACGATAACCGTTGACGCTGAATAAACAAAATGTAATGAATGTAAAAGATAGGCGATCTTTTACCAAAGAGGAAGGAATTAAGGAGTTAGGGAAAAAATTTCTGTTTGCGAATTTAGTGTGAAAAAAATTTCTTAGTATTCATCGGCTGGTTGTTCATTTAGGTCAACAAAAGATCACCTACCCAATATTGCCTTTAAGAATACCGCAAGAGAAGTCCGCTGATTACGCTGATTTTCACAAATTGTTTTTATTTATGTTCACCGCGAAAAACACGAATGTTCACGAAAAACTTTAAAAAATAAAAAATAAAAAATAGAAACGCCATGTTCGTGTCCCTTCCCTTCGTGTGTCTTTCGTAGTTAAAAATCAATATTAAAAAATCTATAGTTATTCAGTAATCTATTTCTCTTCTGCCTGAAAGGCGAGATTTTAAGTTTTTAACTATGGGTGTAATTTTGATTCTACGTATGTTTTGGAAAAATGGGCAAAATACATTAATTAGAAAAAAGATGCGTAAGTTATTTGTGTAAATTAAGTTAAGTAATTTTTTTATAACAATCAG
>JAIRLW010000086.1 GCA_031259095.1 Planctomycetaceae bacterium
AATTTTAATAACTCACTGAAAATATTATTTTATCCGCCAATAACGTAACTTTGCAAACATTTACCATTTCGTTTCAAATTCATAAACGCCGGAACCTAATTGCATATTGATGGTGTTGATTTGATTGGGGGGATTTGTTGAAACGTTGCGGACTTCTATTTTGTGTTGTTTCAATGGAATTTGATCAAGTGTTGCGTCGTCCGATGTTCCAGTTGTGGGCAGACAAACATTGCAGGTCAGGTTTGCGGGAATTTTGATACGGCATTTGAAACGGTTGTTTTCGATTTTCCATGCGGATTCAATCTTGCCAAACGGACTGTTCCAGTATCCTTCCGCCAACGTTAAATCGCCCGCAGGTTTCGGCGCAATCTCATAACAACACGAAACCGGTTTTTTGTTGCTAAAAACATCCGATGTTCGCGGTAAACGGATGCCGAAAACATGTTGACTACACCACTCCTGCGCATGTCCAAACATACAATGATTCATCGATTCGCCAAGACGATCCCATCTTTCAGACAACGTTTTCATGTTGAGTTTTTTAAGCATGTAACCGTAACCGGGTTTTTCCGTGCGTGAAAGAATTGTCCAGATAAGATCGCCGCGGTCTCCTTCCGAAAGACTCTCCAATAAATAACGAAACGTAACTTCACCGGTTGTCGGGGCGTATTGATCCTGTTCCAAACGTTTCAGTAAATTCGTGAAAATATCAGCGGCATTTATATCGTTGCCGTAAAGTTTCAACGGAAGAGATAACGCCAACGCCGCTTGAGAACCGGTTGCGATTGTTCCGTCGGGTTTTCCGTACGCATTGACATAATCCTTTTTCACTTGTTCGGCAAGTTCAACGTATTTTTGTTTTTCATTTGTATCCGATGTTGTTTGTGCGTAAATGACCGCGTTAAGATAAAGCATTGCTGTTGCGGTTAATTCACGCGGCGTCAATTGAGAATAACCCGCGTGTCCTTTTGCCGGAGTCCAATCATACCAATCACCAAGTCCGGCTTTGACAAGTCCTTGATTA
The DNA here is from genome assembly GCA_031259095.1 of Planctomycetaceae bacterium. Lineage (GTDB taxonomy): Bacteria > Planctomycetota > Planctomycetia > Pirellulales > Thermoguttaceae > WRKP01. The sequence goes on from JAIRLW010000086.1 coordinate 1,025, forward strand.
TTTCGCGTTGACGCAAGATAGTCAATGTAACGTTTCATCGTTTCACGTTGGCGAACAAGAATTTCACGATCACCATAAACATAAGCCAATTGATAAGGAAGTAAAACAGCGGCACTCCCCCACTCCGGCGACTCAAAAAATCCGTCCTTAAATCGTGTGTATTCCGGCGCAATATCGGGAACAAGTCCGTTGTCAAGTTGTGATTCCGTTGTATCACGGCAAATTTTACGGTAAAGATTCTGAATATCGTAACGACTCATAATCGACGGACCCATCAAGTGCGCCACTTCCAACCAACCAAGTTTTTCACGATGCGGACAATCCGTCAACACACTTTGCAAATTACTTCTCACCGACCTGTCAATCATTGCGTCAATCTCGTTGAACATTTCGTTACTGCAATGAAACGCCCCCGCCTTTTCAGAGGCGCTCGTAATAAAATCCGCACAAATATCGACAAGCGTCGGCAATTCACGGTCGGCGTCAGTACGATCTTCGGAACGGACAACGCCTTCAATTTGGAGATATTGAAACCCGAAATAACTGAACTTGGGAAGAATCAATTCCAGATTTTCATCCGGTGAATTATTGCACGATAAATCATGCGCATTTTCCAACGGTAAATTCCGACCATTGCCTGCAAGCGTGTAAGTGTAACTGTGTCCTTGCCAAATGCGGTTGGAAAGTTCACCGGTTCTGACGGTAACTTTACTTCCGGCAGAACCGCGCAACAAAATTCGCGGACGACCTGAAAAATTGTAACCAAAATCAGCAAGATAATATCCGTTGTCCAACCGCTTCACACTCGCCGGCTTCAACGTTTCCGCAACAACAATCGGCGGCGATTCCTGAGCGCGAAGAATTCCGCCCGGCGAATCCGTGAGAGTTACTTGCTGCCATTGCGTATTTTGTGCATCATTAAATTCGGGCAAGTCCCAATTGTTTTCCAAACGTGTTGCATCAAAATCTTCACCGCCATAAACGCACGAAAAAGTAATCGGTCCCAAAGCACATCGCCATGAATCATCAGTGATTATTGTTTCAGTTGTTCCGTCGGCGTAGAGAATTTCGAGTTGGGCAATCAATTTGGGCAAACCGAAGGAGCCTTTGAATTTCACGTACCTGCCGCCTGAAACATTGTACATTCCGTTACCCAAAAGCACGCCCAAAACATTCCCGCCGCCGCGAAGCATTGCCGTAACATCATAACTGCTGTAAAGACACGTTTTCCGATAATTCGTCCAACCCGAATCAATAAAAGATTGCCCGACTTTCTTGCCGTTGAGCCGCAACTCATAATGTCCGAGTCCGCAGAGATGCACCAACGCCGTTTTCACCGTTTTTATATTTTTTGAAACGTTAAAACTTTTTCGGAATATCGGTAACGGATCAGAATTTTGACGATTCATTGAAATCCATTTTGCTTTCCACTGATCCGCGCCGAAAATTCCGGTAACGAATGTTGCCGGTTGATGGAGTTGTGAAATTTCATCACGGTTGTTACGAACTTGAACGTTCCAATAATATTTTTGCGACGGATTCAACATTTTACCGGCATATTCCGTTTCAACACAATTACCGGAATCAACCCATCCGCTGTCCCAAACATCGGGATTTTTTTCGAGTAATTCGGGATCGCTCGCAACCGTGAGACGATAACTTTTCTGAAACGTATTACGAATCGTATCGTCCAAATTCCAACGAAATACCGGCTTGTTGTTTTCAATACCGACAGGTTCAACCCGATGATTAACTTTCGGCGCAATTATTTTGGTTTCAGAATAACCAATCTGAAACATTGCAACAAAAACAATCAGCATCAACAAAAAATGAAACGTAACTTTCATAATAAATTTTCTTTCAAATTTAAGGGTTTAGTAATATTTTTTTGCAACTATTCAGTATGTTGACAATTTTAACGGAATATTTTTGCAACAAAATTATGGTAATATCTCAGCGGAATATTTTTAACACGTGTGAATATTGGACAGACAACCTAATTTTTCCGAACGATTATTTAAAACAACCTCTCAGTAGAGACGCAATGCATTGCGTCTCTACTTCATTAAAAACGTAAACGAATAATGAGATAATAAGGTAATGATGCCGTTTTTTGCTTTTGCGATTATATTTCAATTTTTCTACACTCCAAAATTCTGTAGAGCATTTTCGAATATAAAAAAGACGTTCATCCAATGATTTTGTTTTCAATATTATCTCGTAATGATGAGTAAATCCAACCTTGAGAAAAGAGTCTAAATCGAAAGGAGTTAAATCGTCCGTTGCCAACGGACGATTTGAAAAAATGTCCGACCACGCTTCATAAAAAGTCCGCATTTTCTTTAAACTGGTTTCCGAAAAACCTCTTAAACCGGGTAATTCAATTTGGAGTTGTTGAGAAATAACCTCAATTGCATTCGTACCCCATTGTTGCCCGTTACGGCTGTTTCGAGAAATATACTCAC
>JAIRLW010000090.1 GCA_031259095.1 Planctomycetaceae bacterium
GCAGAAAGGGGATATTTAGAGGTTCCCATTGGGTTTTATTTATGTTATACCGTTTTCCTTTTAAAAACCTGTTTTATGATTTCGTTTAACTCCGCAATTTAATGTGTTTTTACATTTCAAAAAACGATTTTCAAAAGGGCTAGGGTATAACTCAAAATCCGAAGTATTACCAAAAAACGAAAATTCCGCTGAAATATTACAAATCATCGTTGAATTTTATGGATGCTGAAAGTTTTTCCTATTTTTGGAAGGGTATTTTGTTGGGAATTCACGCTGGAATTTCTCCGGGGCCGGTCACCACTCTTCTGATTACGGAGTCGTTATTGCATGGACAGCGTGCCGGAATGCGGATTGCTTTTGTTCCGGTGTTGACGGATATTCCGGTCATTGGCGTGATTATTCCGTTGCTTTATTATCTAACATTTGATACGTCGGCGGTGATTGGCGTTATCTCGATGGTGGGAGCGTTGATTCTTGGCAGGTTAAGTTATGAAAGTTTTTCGGTGACGGAATCGCGTTATGAACGGGGCGAGGTTGCGCGGATATCGTTATTGAAAGCGGTTGGAGTCAATTTTTTCAATCCGAATTTATATCTTTATTGGATAACAATTTGCGGACCTCTTGCGGTTTCGGCTTTTTCGCATAGTTGGGCGGTGATGTTTTTATTTCTTATCACTTTTTATATTAGTCTTACTTTGATTAAACTGCTTCTTTCCTTGACGGTTGGCAGTGTGCGGCACACGTTGAATTTGAAGGTAATTATTGGGATCAACCGTTTTCTTGGCGCGGCGATGTTATTATTTGCGATCCTTTTTTTCTATCAAGGACTGCTGAAATTAGTTGATGGCGGATAGTTGATAGCGGATAGTAACTGAAACATGAGTATCTCATTCTGTCCCATTAGTCCCTATCGTCCTCAATGTCCCTAATCCCTAAAACTCAAATGATCTGCTCAGTAGGCGATGTTTTGCCGAAACATCACCTACCTTTTTTCTGAAAGGGCGTGCCGGTTGAGCATTGACGTGAAAAGCCAAAAAACAAAACCGAATTTTAAAATGTAGAGAGTATGTTCAACATGCCGCCGCAATTTCTGAAGCCAAAAATGAAAAGGTAAACGCTGAAAATATGGCGATGGATTGAGCAATGATACACAAAGTAAATGCGAGTTTTTGTTGAAGATAAAAAATAGTGATATAACCCCAAAGGTTCGTTGCAATAATCAAAGCAATAATCAAAAAAGAGGGAATTAGAAGAAAATCACCCAATGTAGGCGGGAGAATAATGATCGCCAATATAAACAAACCTACCGACAAGGCAACATAACAAATCATACAATCTCTAAAAATCCGAAGCAATCGGCAAGATTGTTGCCGAACATTCGCCCATGCCGTGAATCCGTAACATGGAATAGAAAGTAAGGAAGTGAAGAAAAAAATGTTGCCGTACCAAAGGCTTCGCTCCCATTAAAACTAGCAAACACAAGACCAAGACCAAGTGCAAACCATACAATACTTGCAATTAAAACGAATAGGGCAATGTTCGTTTTTTGATTTTCTTCTTGTTTGTGTTCGTTTATATCCATAGTTCGTAACCGGTCTATTTTTTGTCGATTATATTACATCGCTTTTTAAAAATACAACACAAACAAAAAATTGAAATAAAAATCTCTGATTTTTTAGGGACAATGGGGATAAGTGCGACCAATGGGCGGAGGCAAACAAGACAATCTGTGTTGTAACGGTCTATTTTATTAACCCCCAAATTCACAGATCGCCTTTTTAAATTTTAATCCCAAACAATTGGAATAATTGGAATTAAAATAAAATGTAATATTTCATCCGCCTTTACCATGATCGTATCGCCATCGTTTCAACCAACCTTATTTTCTTATTTTTACCACGAAACCCGCGAAGGTTCACGAAAAAATGAGAACAATCATTTTCGTGTCTATTCGTGCATTTTGTGGTGAAAATTTATTAGGGGGAAATGCCGCCGATGAATAATGAATGATAGATATTATTTTTAAGTGATGATTATCTTTCTGATCAAAAAGAAAGTGTTCAAATATTAAAATGTGTAATATATCAGCGGAATTTTCCAAAACATCTTTAACAGTTTTCGCAAACCTCATTTTCAACCTAATTTTTTCCTAACTAAACAACCTCAGTAGCAACAAGTTCCCCAAAGTACAAACCTCATTACCTCATTAAAAACGTAAACGAATAATGAGGTAATAAGGTAATAAGGTAATAAGGTCGGTTTTGGCGGGATTCATTGCTACTGAGGTTTTTTGGTAAATCGTTTTGTTAAGAAAATTAGGCGTAAATAAGGTTAGTAAAAATGAAATCAAAATCTTTGTAATAATTCCGCTGATAGATTACTAAAATGTTAAAAAAATTCCCGCTCTGTGCTTTCTGTGGTAAAAATCTTATACGGCAGTTACTGATATTGCCTTGCAGTGTTTGGAGTTCAAAGTATTGGGAGTTCACACGACTTGGGCTTCGAGATCGGCGAACGAAATGTCTGTGTAACTGTTATTTGTTATTGCTGCCGGTTCATCAGACCATGCGGATGCTTTGTTGACCGGCGACGCATGGAATGAACCTGTCATCTGGCTGACCGCACCAACATCAACAATGAGGCTTACCGTTCCGTCACCCAGAATCGTACAACCCGAAAAACCATTGGCTTCACCAATGTAATCGGGCAATCCCTTAATCACCGTTTGTTGCTGACCAATAATTTCGTCCACAAAAAACGCAAAAGATCGTCCGCTGTCTTCCGCAACAATTAGAATACCGTCTTTGAGTTTTTCGGCGCCGGGTTTACAGCCGAAAACATCGTAAAGCCGGACAATCGGAACCATTTCTTCGCGAAGCCGAAGAATTTCACGTCCTTCCGGTGTTACCGTTACCTGATTCATTGTCGGGACAAGACTTTCACGAATCGTCAATGTTGGAATCATATATTTTCCTTCGCCCACCCGAACCAACATCGCATCGACAATCGCCAACGTCAACGGAATACGAAGCGTAAACGTAGAACCTTGACCGGCTCTGCTGTTAATATCAATCCGGCCATTCAGTTTTTCAATATTCCGTTTCACCACATCCATTCCAACTCCGCGGCCGGAAATATCGGTAACTTTATCAGCCGTCGAAAAACCGGGTTCAAACACAAGTTTGAAAACACGGTCATCAGACCAATCTCTAACTTCAGGACCGACAAGACCTTTTTCAATCGCTTTGGCAACAATTTTTTCACGGTTCAGACCGCGTCCGTCATCGGTAATCATAATCCAAACTTCACCGCCTTCGTGTTTTCCTTCGAGGGTTACGGTTCCGGTTTCCGGTTTTCCGGCTTTAATCCGGTCTTCCGGCAATTCAACACCATGATCACAACTGTTACGGACAATATGAACCAAAGGATCGGCAATTTGTTCAATCACCGTTTTATCGACTTCGGTTTCTTCACCAACAAGATTCAATTTGATTTTTTTACCTGATTTTGTCGCCAAATCGTGAACCAACCGAATCATTTTACGAAATGTTGCCGAAAGCGGAATCATTCGGACTGCCATTGCCACATCTTGCAAATCATCGCAAATTCGGCGAAGTTGATGTTTTGCCCGATTGTAATATTCGTCTTCAACATGAGAAACCGCCGGACAACGTGTTACCATCGACTCCGCAATGACAAGTTCGCCGACAAGATTGATCAAAATATCGAGTTTATGCAAATCAACCCGAATATCCTGTTTACCTTTTTGAGTTGCCGTTCCGGTACCGCTTGCAGCCGGTTTAGCGGCGGCGTGATCGGGATGATCATGATCCGCGTTGGGCAATACATCGGAAACCTGAAGCGTCGTTTTGGGAACATCATGTTGTTTAACGAGTTCAGCAGGCGATGCGGCGGATGGTGTTGGTGTTTGAACCGGCTGCGCAATTACAGAAACTGCCGCATTCGGTATTGCCGAAGCCGAAACCGGAGCCGAAGAAACCGGCAATGCCGAGGGATTCACCTGATTTCCAACATCTTGTCCCATTAACGCATTTAATGCCCGAATGTGATAATTCAAATCTTTGATCGTTCCAGAACCGCCTTCTTCTAAATCTTTAACCGCATCACGGAGAACATCAAGCAAACTAAGAAGTTTTCCGACATTTTTTTCGTCCGGTTTAATTTCACCGTTCCGCAATGCGTCAAGGAGTGTTTCCATTGTGTGGCTGAGATGTTCCAGATGAACAAGTCCCATAAAACCGCAATTGCCTTTGAAACTGTGAATATAACGAAAAGAATCTTTAAGCGGTTCCGCCGAATCAACATTTTCATCCAACACCAACAACAGGGCTTGTTCGGCAGCGTCTAATTGTTCGGTGGCTTCGGCAACAAAACCATGACGCATTTCCGGTGAAAGTTGCAACGCCGCAAGTTCAGGCTGAACAACCGGTTCCGCAACTATTGGAGCGGAAGCGGGTTCAGGAGTTGAAACTGAAGTTGAAGCCGGAACTGAAACTGAAGCCGAAACCGATTCATTGGAAGAGGAAAAATCCAATTCGGTTGCGGGAATGGGTTCGTGAACAGGTTCATTCGCCAACATTTCAAATGAGAGGTCATCCTTTGAATCAGCGGAAGAGACCATAACAATAGGCGCCGGGCTTGTTGACGCCGACACCGAAAGACCGCCCAATTCATTGTCGTCAACCGGTTCACCGGCAACATGTTTTTTGAGAACGGTAATAATTGCCTGAGCCGGTTCGGTAAAACCTTCATCATTCCCGCTTTCTTCGATATGTTCCAGCATTTCACGGAACAGGTCAAGCGCTTTACAAAGAGTTGCCGTAATCTGGACAGTCAAACTGGATTTTCCATTACGGATTTTGTCCAAAAGAGTTTCGGCTTCGTGAGTTACCGAAGTAACGGTGGTGAGAGAGAGAAAACCGGCGCTGCCTTTCATTGAGTGAAAGAGCCGGAACACGGAGTTGATCAATTCCGAATCAACCGTTCCGGCATCGGCGGCTCCGTTGTTGATTTCGATCAAGGTCGGCTCGATCTCGTCAATATATTCGCGGGCTTCCTGAACAAATTCCAATATCAGGGACATATCGTTCATTTTAATGATTCTCCCAACAAGGTACTGAGGTAATTTTTTTATATTTGACTAAAATCGATTTTAGTCGAATTCGGTCGATCAAAAAACGAGTTTTTAGAAATTCCCCAAAGTTAATCGACACAGAACAACGCAATTCATATTATTATACAACAAAGAAACCGATGCGGGAATCAGGGGAAAATGTTTGTTGTATTTCCTAAGATATTTTTTTTCGAGATATTCGGATTATTCCGGTTATCGGAAAATTGCTTATTTTTTCGTGTCAAGGACATTTTGGCATTGGGGACAATCCTCAACACAACACCAATAAATTTAATTTTCTTAATTTTTTTGGGCAACAGTCTGGTCAATACCATGCAGGCGACTTTTTGATTGTTGACATAAATGGCATTTCTAATAATTCTTTTTTAACCGCAGAGATCACTGAGAAATGTTTTTTTGAATTTAACAACAGAACAAACGGAAATATGAAATCGACGAAATTTTTTCCTGCTATCTTCCATTATTCCGTGTGTTCCATTGTAAAAAATATTCTCTCTGTGTCCTCTGTAATCTCTGAGTGAAAATAAAAAAAGTATTTTTTAAAAATTCCCTATTGATTAACGTCAAAAATCGTGTAAAATTATATTTATGCATTTAGAATTTTCGGGAATTGCCGTAATCTTGCTTGTAGGAAGCGAGTTTATGCCGAATTTTGCAATGTGTTATGTACGATCCGTTTAACAATCACTCTACCAATGAAAAATGTTCGATTATTTGTCGCTGTCTGTCTCACGATTGTCATGTTTGTAAGCATTGCCTATGCCGCAAACGAATTCTGTGTCAATGGGAAAAAGACCACCTTGGAAGAGCAAGCGGCTTCTATGGATGATCAAGGAATTGTCACTATAGTATACACTACTACAGTGATAATAGATGAAGATGCAACCTGTATGCCAGTGGAGTTTCCTTCAACTTGTACTACAACGAATGTGGCTAGGGTCACACTAACATTTCGTGTAGTAATTAGAAATCCTGCTGGTATTATTGTATATGACTCAACGGATATTGCCTCATCAGAAGACACAATGAAAATTTGTGGTTGATCAATTGAGTCCCTAGAGTGTGTTGACACTAATAATATAGTGAAAATAGGTGTTAAATTGGATTGATTGGTAAAGATTTTGAAAATTTTTTTACTTATTAAAAAGCTTCAAATATCGCCATTTTCACCTAAATTTTGCGAATAGTGTCAACACATTAGACTAATCCAGCAATAAATGTCAATGCGGCGTTTCGTCTGAAATGCCGCATTGCTGATAGGTAACTTGCCCATCCTATTTTTATTTTCACCACGAAATACTCGAAGGTTCACAAAAAGATTGGAAAAACAATGTTTGTGTTCCTTATGTGTCTTTTGTCTAAGGATTAGTTCAAAAATAACTTGAACAATTTTTAGAAGTGTGTAATTGAAATTACCGAGTTTACCTTGATGAATTGTTCAACTTATTATTGAACAGTTCCTAAGTGTTCCATTTTAATATCGTGTTCCATCCTATTGCTTTAACTTAAAACATCTTTTAATCCAATGATTTCTGTAATAATTAAAAATACAGGTTTGTTCCTATGTTGTTTTTTTGCTTGTTTTTCAGTTGTGACAGCGGAGGTTCCTAGCGGTACTGACGCGAGGGATGTTTTGATACAAGCGATTCAAAAGTCCGGTTACAATCCGCGATTGTTTAAATCCGCTTATGCCGTTTTCCAAGTAACAAACGGAAGTATTCGCACAGAGGACGCTCCGTTGTTTAAGAAAGCATTGCGCAATGCCGAATCACATTTGAGATTAAAGAATGATAAATCTCCAGAGGAATTAGAAAATTCCTTGAAAGATATCGAGAAAACTTTTCGACGTGCGTTAGGTGCAGGTACTTATTCAGATCGTTACCGCATAACATTTTTGGTTAAGGGCACCTACTATTCTCTACAACAGCCGGTCACAGGTTCCCGACAAGTTAGTAAAGCACATCGGCAAAGGTTATTCACTAGGCATAAGATAGAACCTACTGAAAGACAAGCATTTAGTAATGACATTCATCTACACCGTAGTAATGTCGAAGATGAAACCAGTTGGTGGAAAGCCGATATGTATGAAAATGGAGCACTAATATCGGTTCGCGAGGATGCGTCATCAGAGCATGAAATATTGCTTTTCGGACGGGTTCAAGGATATCTGATTGAGCAATACGTTGAGACATTACTGAACGGTTCCGACTACGAAAAATTTTCTTTTTCACGAAGCGGACGAAAGAAATTTACCGATTATTGTGTGAAAAATAACGTAAAAGTTATCAATACCGGAGAAGTAACTTATGATGACAATCAAAAGGCGTCTGTTATCGAAGTTTTCAAGGAGGGAGTTAGAGAGGGAATCTTTTGGATTGACGCGAATAGAGATTACGTTTGCCCGCTCGTACAAATGGTTTTTGATCGTGATGGCGTCAATCCGAAATTCGAATGTACCGCAAGTGAATTTGTTCAGGAAACAACAACAAAGTTATGGTATCCTCGCCAATTTAAGAGCGCTAAAAAATTGGGCAAATTCGGGACGAAGATTCAAGAGTACGTATTGGAACCTGATACGTTGCAAATCAATCAACCGGTTTCGGATGATCAGTTTGTGCTCGACACTCATCTCGGTATGACCATATTTGACAACAGACCCAATCATGATAATCAGTATCGAATTAGCGAACCGGGCGTGTTTTCTTTCAAAGACGGGCGTTTTGAACCGGAAAAGATGGATATTCTTGGTTACCATAAAGAGTTAGTGAGACGTCCATGGATAAATATTGTTTTTATCGTTACAGGTACTGTCCTTATAGTTGTTGCGCTTGTCCGGCTGGTTTTACTGCGGATCCGAAAAGGAAAATGAAACCTCACTGTTCCATTCTAAAAGATTATTCTGTCATTTTGTTGCTTCTTTGTTTATCGTTTTGCGGATGCGCTGACTCTGATAGAAAAAATGCTCATGAAACGCGGATTACGGCGAATCCGTCTGTTCTTGATGTCGGCGAGGTTCGGGCAAATCAAAATCTGATGCATCTTTCATTCGTTCTTGAAAATCATGGTCGGAAGCCTGACCGTATTCAAAAAATTTTTTCCAGTTGCGGTTGTACTGTTGTGAAAAAACCGGACAAGCCGATTAAACCGCGCAGTCATTTGACAATTCCAGTTACAATAAATTTGTCCGGTCAAACCGATTCTTTTGCTCATCAAATCTATGTTCAGACGGAAGGTCAGGATGCGCCTATTTTGATCGAAATAAAAGGACATGTTCTCAATGATTTCCGTTATCTATCGCCAATCCGTTTGGCTGTTGAACGGCAAACAGGCATTGCGAAAGGAACTTTTGAGATTTTTACTAATCAACATCCTGATATCCAATTCTGTTTGGACACATTGCCTAAAGGTATTACGCTTCGTGAAATTTCCCGAAACAAGTCGGTAAATGAAATGTCCATCCGGTTCGGAATAGAAATGGTCGTTGCGGAAAAATCTTCGCCGTTCATTTATCGTCTGGTACTTCAGCCGACGGATCCCCGTATTATTCCGCTCAACGTTGAGATACAATGTTTCACCGCTCAATGAAGCGATCTCTATCTTATTTTGTTTTATTAATTTCACAAGATAAAGATGATGTTGTACAAAATATGTTTAATTTTTCTTAGTTTTCTCTATGGAATTTATAACATACGGAAACTTCTTGTTTCTTAAAAATTTTGCCCTTAAAAAATAGTAACTTGCGAATATTTTTCGGACAAAAAATTGGTTTTTTAGAAGTTCCCCAATAAGGATCCCTCAAAAATGCGAAACAATCATAAAAAAGACCCAAATTATAACAATTCGGGTCTTATGCGTTTCATAAATTAAAAACCGCAGCGGTTTTAATTTGCAGGAGTTCCATCGACTGGTTTGTCGTCGGTTTTAGGTGCATCCGAGTCGGCAGCGGGTTTCTCCACATCCGCAGCAGGCGATTCCGTTGCTGATGTTTCAGTTGGAGGCGGAGTGGTTGGAGTTTCGGGCTTCGGTGTGCAACCGAGAGCAAACAGTCCAAGACAAACAGTCGTCAGACTCAACGTAATCAATTTTTTCATGGTTGAAGTTTCCTTAAACTTGGTTTTGGAAAATGAAACAAAAAATCAGAAACAGACCCGCTCAAAAACATAACGAATCCTTCGTTTCCAATTACAGTTATCATATATCATAGACGGTAATCAAAAATTTCTCAATAGAGCGCGCGAAAAAATAACAAATTTTTTTTAATTTTTTTTTGCCGTCAATCTGTTTAGACAAAATGACCAGTTCCAACAACGTAAACGTTAATCTTTGTCTTTCCTATTTTCCTTCGCCAGACGGCAAAATTCGATAAACTTTGTAGAGTTCATTGGCGTAAACAACCTGAAACGTTTTGTGGTGCGGCAATTCGGGGTAGGCGGAACAAAGAATATAGTCAAATCCGTAGCGGATTCGTAATCGCTCAATCTCTTCATCGGTTTTACACCAAAGTAAAATCGTGAGCGACCGATCATCACAGAGTTGTCCTTCTTTATTGCGGTAATAAAAAAGGTCGTGCATCATCTGCCGCCACTGGACAATTCCTTTCGCGTCTTGCGGAATATTTTTCCATGTTCCAATGTCACTCCGATGAGCGTGCCATTTGAATGTTGTCCCGTCGCGCGGAACCCAAAATTTCGCCGTTTTGGGCGTGTTTTGCGGATCGGCAATCCATCGGCAAGCGTCAATCCAATAATATGCAACATAAGAACGACCCGGCTCAATTCGTGAATACGCTATGCTTGTTCGGGCGTCGCCCAACGTTTTGAGCGAATCGAACGGAGCGTAAAACAAAATAACCGCATAAAGTCCAACAAATCCCCAAACACAAAATGTTTTAAACTCTGCCCGATGCTGTAAAAACCGTTTGGAGAATACGAGAAATCCCCAACAAACCAGTATCGTCAACGCCCAAGGAATTCCCGATTCGACGGCGGTATTTGAAAAATAAATCCGCCGACTAAAAATAATGGCGTCGAACAAAAGATAAACACCAAACGGAACTCCGAACAAAATCAACCAACCGGAAATCGATAGAAAACGTAAACCGGATTCCTGAATCCGAAAATTTTGACCTGTTTGATCTGTTTGAACTATTGGATGTTTTTGAATTGTCTGAATTTTTTGAACTTTTTGAACTTTTTGAATTTTTTGAATAATTGTTAAAAAATGCCGAAGAGTACCGATTGCCACTCCCGCAGGAATAAAGACGTCCGAAAGCCGAAACCAATAAAACCGAAGGATTTCCGCTGAAAGCGTTCGATTGTTACGAAATCCGTAAGCCGTCAACATTCCGATCAGGAATAACATTAACGTTCCCCAGAGAAAATATTCAAACCGTTGTTGGCGTTGGTTTCGCTGCTGACCGAAACGCCCAACCGTTATCCAGATTACCGCCAATAAAATAAAACGAACCAGATAAGTCAAAGGAAATTGATAGGGTACTAAATGATGATACAGCCGTTCAAAAACATAAATTTGATGAGCATTCCGAATTGTTTCTGCGGCAACACCGTAATCGAGCAATAATGCCGGAATCAGTCCGAACAAGGCCAAAAGTCCTCCGGCAAAAAATCCCCAGGGAACGGTAAAATGTCGGGGAAAATTTGGGGTACGGCGATGGCAATCCAACAGCAAAACCAAACCGGCAACCAAAACCGACCAACCGCCGACAAGAACATGAAACGCGGAAGCGAGCCCAAGAAAAATCCAAGTTCGCTGCCAACGTCCGCGCAACATTGCTTCGAGCGCGAGAAAGACAAACGGAAACGCAAACGATTTTCCTTCGACGCCTCCGAGAATCCATTCACCGGCGGCGTGAAAGGAATCGACATAATACGCCAATGCCCAAGCGGTTAGGATGGAGGTCCCTCGTAGCGGAATCAGGGTAAAACTGAGCCGTTGCCAACTCCATGCGAGCAAACCCCAAGTCAGAAAACGTCCGATCCACGCCATCGCGTCGGGTGAAAGAAAAAAAAACAACCAACCGAAAACAACATAAAAAGTCCAATGAGCATCTTTGCTTTCCAGAAAGGAATCATTCGGAATCCAATCGGGATTCCAAAAATGAATTGCTTTACCGATATAATACGGTTCGTTTGAATCGGGAACAGACCAAGCGCCGAAAATGTAAAAAACCGCAAAAACTCCAAGAAATTCGAGCAATATTTTCAAACGATTTCTATATTTTGGGGTCATAGATTCATTTTCAATGGTGAATGAATTGCTTAAATTCAGGTTAGTATAATCCGCGATTGAGTTTAGAAAAATCACGATAGGCAACTTCTAAAAACTTGTTTTTTGATCGACCGAAATCAATCAAATTCGGCTAAATTCAATTTTGGTCGATTTCAGTCGAAGTTTTTAGAAATTATGTAACATGTCAGCGGAATTTTCATATAGATTTAAATTCATCTTTAACAAAACCTCATTTTCAACCTGATTTTTCTTAACAAAACGATTTACCAAAAAACCTCGGCAGCAATGAATCCCGCCAAAACCGACCTCATTACCTTATTACCTTATTATTCGTTTATGTTTTTAATGAGGTAATGAGGTTGAATAGATATTGTATTTTTGGCTGCTGAGGTTGTTTTGTTTGGAAAATTAAGTTAAAAATGAGGTTACCAATGGTGCGGTTTATATGTTATTAAAAAATTCCGCTGATCGATTACGAAACTATCTATCATAGATTCAACATATCCTAGCGGAAAAAATGGTATTTTCAATATCTTCCGATAAATTTTGGGAGATATTCAAATTCGTTTTTTGCATGCTATAAATAAGTTCCGAAGGGGTCGGATGATTGCCGTCCGCACACGGGGTATCTCTGACACTCCGACACGATGGCGGGTGACGACTCTTCAGCGAAACATCGCCTATCTCTGGATTATCGCCGACTTACTCCTGTTTATGGATGGCAATTAAAAACCAACCGCATACAACACAAGAACAAATCAACCGGCGCGACCTTTCGGCGAAAGACCGCCCATCTAATATTGCCCATCTAATATTGCCTACCGGATATTGCCTACCGGATATTGACCGGACGGCTGCCCGCCAAATTCCAAAATAATCAGCAAAATCTTTATGAAAGGCATTGCTTGTTAGCGTCGATTAATTAAAATACCCAACTGGTGTAACCCGTAGGTCAAAGAACCTTCATCACGATATTTTTTTATCAATCCTGTAAATCTTGTTATCTTGTTATCCTGTCAAAAAAAAGAGAAACTAAAAATGAACATCAGAACAATAATTAAACAAATTGCCGACGTAAAAAATTCGGCGCGCGATCAGGGAACGCGTTTTGAGGAAATCGTGCGGATTTATCTTTTGCACGAACCGGACTATAAAACACAATATAAAAGTGTTGTTCTCTGGAAAGATTGGAATAAACGGACAACCGGCGATACCGGAATTGATCTTGTTGCGGAAATGAGGGACGGTTCGGGATTTGTTGCGGTTCAATGTAAATG
>JAIRLW010000095.1 GCA_031259095.1 Planctomycetaceae bacterium
CTCGGATGCCCCGGTTTAGAAAAAGACGGCGACAAAATCCGTATCAATAAATATTTGTGTGCCGGCTGCGATTTGTGCAAAAATGTCTGCCCCGCAAAAGCAATCAGTTGACCGGAAACGGTTTTGTAACAACGGATTATTCGGCAAACCAATGTGGGAACTTCTAAAAACTCGTTTTTTTGATCGGCTGAATTCGGCTGAAATCGACCAAAATCGATTTTAGTTGAATTGGGTCGATTTCGGTCGATCAAAAAACAAGTTTTTAGAATTGCCTATTAACGTAATTATTCAGCGGAATCTTTGTAACAGCATCAACTTTCCCCATTTTCTGCGTCATTTTGTGTATTCTGTGTTAAATTTAAACACAAAATACGCTGAATATCGCAAAACACACAGAATAGTAATATATCAGTGGAATATTTTTAACACGTATGAATATTGGACAAACAACCTCATCTTCAACCTAATTTTTCCGAACAAAACAACCTCAGCAGCCAAAGATACAACATCTATCCAACCTCATTACCTTATTAAAAACGTAAACGAATCATGAGGTAATGAGGTCGGTTTTTGCGGATTCATTGCTACTGAGTTTTTTTTGGTGAATCGTTTAGTAAGAAAAATAAGGTTGAAAATGAGGTTTGCGGAAACTGTTAAAAGACGTTTTGGAAAATTCCACTGATATATTACGAAAAATCTAATAAATTGATATTGATCGTTTTTAATTTTAACGTTATTATAACGCCAAGACGTCAAAAAAATGCCGTCAAAAATAATTTAGGTTTGGGCAGACGCGAGTCTGGTTTTGGCGAATATAACTTAAATGGGAACATTAATTGATGCTGTTCATCCGCAACACGTTAATAAATGAAAAAATTTCAGCGATAGATTGCCTATCTTTTGGGGAGTTCATGCGAACAACAGCGTTATCATCTCTTGCCGCCCTTTCAGGGCGTAAGGAACACACTATTGATCTCGATTATTTGTCCCTAATATCTCTCACGGAATATTTTATAGAGACCTTAGGGACGATAAGGACTAAGGGAGACCAATAGCCGCTATCCACTCTCCACGATCAACTCTCCATTAACCATGCGTTTTCTTTCGACAGTAGTTAGTTTTTTTATTGTGGTTGGGCTGTACCTTGTGTACGGTTGGATCGCCGTTCCCGCGCTCTTGCCAACTCCCGAAATTTCCGAAAGGAAATTCAACGTCATCGAAGATTTCACCCGCGAAGAAATTGAACCGTTCACCTTGCTCTTGCCCGAAAACGGTTGGGAACGCGATCCCAATAACGAAATTCATTATCTTCAGTTCGGACAAACAATCATCCTCTTCGGAAAAGACGATGTGCAAGGGAATATCGTAAAACTACAACCTTGTACCGTGTTAATGGTTCAGGGACTGGATGATCCGAATCTCTCCGAATCAGAACGGAATGAAGCATTGCGGAAAGCAGTCGTGTTGCGAACTCCGCTCTATGCCGAAATCGAATTCGACCGCGATTTTAATATCGGGCTTGGACAACTTCCACCGCCAAAGATCAAAGCCGGAAAACTCGCCGGAAAAGTTACCATCGCAAGCGATATGAATGAAATCGGCTCGCATGACAATTTTTTCCTCGAAACTGAAAATATCTCGATCACAGAATCGCCCGGAATAACCAGAATCTCCACAAACAAAGACGTACGCTTTTTTTCCGGATATCATTACGGCGAAGGTTCCATGTTGACAATGGAAATGGTCTTGTCCAACCCCAATCAGCCAAAATCGCCCAAAGAATTGAGTTTGGTACGCTTCGAAAAATTAAAATCACTCAACCTCGTATTTCCCGAAGATTCAAACGAAACTCAAAAAATTCCCGAACAATCTCAAAAAATTCAAAATCAAACTGCGAAAAATAGTTCTGCTCCGAATTTGTCCCCGAAAACCCGACCATTGCCTGATTGTCCGGCAACATTGCTCGATATTAAATGTCAACGTGAATTTATTTTCCAATTTGTGAAAGCGGATAAACCCAATGTGAAAACTGCTGTTGCCAAATTTCTCGGCAATGCCGACGCCAAACGCACCAATCCCGACGGTTCAACCGATTTTCTCACCGCAGAAGAAATTCAGGTTAAGTTTCAAACCAAAATTCCTACGTCCGGCAAAAAACAGTCAACGACAGGGCTTGCCTCGCGCGGGAATCAGATTCAGGACAATAATGCGTTTGGTAATCTCGAACCGGTAACCTTCGAAGCAAACGGAAAACTTGCCCAAAATAATCAACCCGTTGTTCCCGCCAAATTAACCAGTCAACAAAACGGCGGAGTCCGAATGTTCGGCGACCATATTTTGTACGATCTCCGGCAAAATCTGCTCGCCATCGAAACACAAACATTGCCCGGAGCGTCAAAAGAAGTCGAAATTGTCTTTCAGAATCAATATTTCATTCGGAGTGAAAAAAGTTTTCAATATACGCCGGGACAAAATGGTGAATTCGGGAAACTGTTCTCCAACGGCAAAGGAAATCTTCGCGGGAATATCGGCAACGACAAAACTCCCAAGAAAATGTTTCTCTCATGGAATGCCCTGCAAGCCGAATCTTATCCTATGGTCAAAAACCAGATTGTTCTCAAACTTTCGGATGGAATCGCCGCCAATCTCGAAGGGTTCGGAAATATGACCGCCGGAAAACTCGATTTCTGGTGTAATATCGAACCCAATACGTCCAAACAGAAAAATAGTACCCAAAAAACAAACAATGTCTCCCAAAATAACCCAAACGCCCAAAAATCGCCGAATCTTCTGCCAGCGTTAAATTCCGGCGATAATTCAGTATTTAACGAGGGAACGAGCATGACGCCTGATCGCGCCGTAATCATGGATAACGTTCTCTTCAACAACGAAAAAGGAACATGCAATGTCAGTCGGTTGGATATTTTTTTCAAAACGGTCGCTCCAAACGGCAACTTAACACTATCACGGTGGATGCCTCGAATTTTAACCAATGCCCCGCCCGTAATTCTTGACAATCCCAACTCGCCCGCAATTCATTCCATCGCAACTCGTCAACTAATTAACCTAACTGAAAGTCTTCCGTATCAGGTAGGTAATCTTTATCAGGCAGGTAATCTCTCGCCGAAAGATTACATCGGCGATAACCGATTTGACTCTGCGGACGGTTGGAAATCCGAACCAAAAACGGAAGGAAATAACACTAATCAGCCTGAATCTAATTCCGGCGGTCTTTCGGCGAAAGGCCGCCTACCTTATCTTGACCAATCGGTAATTCATTCTCCCAATTCCGAAATAATCAGCATTCCGTCAAACGTTCAGAAATTTCAACCAATTCAACAAGTTCAACTCCTTCAGCCGATTCAACCCAACCCGTCAATGAATCCGCAACAAACTGTCGGTCAGGTTCAAAATTCCGGAGTACCGGTTCAAAAATCAGGAATGGTTCTGTACCAGACGCAACCGTCGCCGCCGGTCGGAACAGTCTTAGCGCCGTCCAATCAACAATATACCGCGTCTAATTCTGTTGCAACTCAAAATCTACTCGGATTGCAATCACAATCAGCAGTCCAATATGCAATCTCCGGCAAACAAATGAGTATGCAGGTTCTGTATCACGAAGGACAATCCCAAGTCGAAATGTTGCTCGTCGAAGGAAATGTCCGAATCATTGAAAAGATTGAAGCCGAACAATTAAATAATGCTAATATCATTGAAATTACCGGTGAAGAAATCACCGTCTGGAATCCGTCAACACCCGAAACGCAAATTTTAATCACCGGAAAACAATTAGACGCTGTTTTTCGCGGACGCGGAATCGAGTTGCGGGCAAAAGAAATCAATATCGCCCGATCAAGCAACAAAATCTGGGTTCCGGGCGTTGGAAGACTCATCGCCAATACCAACTCCCCTGAAGCCGCAAACCTTTTACAATCGCAAAACGCTCAAAAAAACTTAAGCCCGCTAAAATCCGCTCCGACCGGAAACAACAATATTCAAGCCGGAAACAACAATATTCAAGCCGGAAACTTCAATAACCCAAACGGAACCTTCAATGTTCAAAACAGAAATAACAATTCCCAATCCGGCAAAGACAATCGGTTATTGGTTGATTGGAATGAAAGCATGATCTTCAACGGCAAAGTATTACAGTTTCGCGGAAAACCGGATCGAAACGGAAATCGTGTTCGGGCGATCCATTTGGATAAGGAAATCTGGTGCGATGTGATGGAAATTCATCTTAACCGCTTAGTCATGTTCTTCGACGATAAATCCAATGTCAAACCCGAAGCCGAAATGATTCAATGTGCCAACAACATTTTCATACGAAGTCGAGAATTAGACGAAAATAATCAGTTAAAATCATTGAGTAGTGCGGAATTGGGCAAACTGCGATTTTATGCGGCGTCGAATTATTTTGTTGCGGAAGGACCGAGTGATCGTCCGGGCGTTTTAAGTTTCACGAGTTTAGGTTCCGACGACGGATTTGCCGACACCAATCTAGGTTTATCCGAATCGTTATCGCCGCGAACTGCCAATAACGGTAGTTTGTTGAAATACCTTGCGATTTGGTTTCACGATCATATTCAAGGGACATTTCTTGGCGGACAGCGTAATGTGGAGATTAGCGGACGTGTTCAAGCGGCGTATCTTCCGGTCCATTCTTGGGACGATCATATCGGAATTGACAATCTCAATATTGCACGAAAAAACGGCTATATTCTGGAGTGCGAACAATTACACATTGTCGAGATGCCGGACATGAACAATGGCGTGACGGGTAATAACCAGAATGCGTTGGAGTTGACTGCGCTGGGCAATGCGTCTATCGACAGCAGCAAATTCTACGGAAAAGCGCAAACAATCAAATACAATCAGGCAAAAACGCTGGTAACTTTCGACGGCAACGCCAAAGTTCATACCTTTGAAGACGGCAAAAATGCTGAACAAACCGCCGAAACAATCCAATATGACATCAAAAATAAAGCGATCCGCGTGAATCACTCGCAAGGAATCCGAATCGGAAGCCGCTAAACAATATTATTTTTGAAACACAAATAAGGTTTTAGAGAAATCCGTTGATGACGCAGATTTTCGCAAATTGTTTTTAAATCTGTACTTTCCTAAAAGTACAGAAATTAAACACTGTAAATTAAGGGTTTTTTAATATTACACGTACTTTTGCACTAATATAAAAGAGGCGTAATCTCTCAGCGGAATTTTTGTTTGAGGTTAAAAAGTATTCGCCCTGAAAGGGCAACATACCGTAGTTGAGAGTGGAGAGTTGATAGTGGAGAATGCCGCAAGCAGATTACTATTCAAACGGCAATAATTCCGCTTGCGACGCTCTCCACTATCAACTATCCGCTATCAACTACTCCCTACCCGTTGGGTAGGGCTGGCTTCTATTGCCCTTTCAGGGCGTAGGAAAAATATCATGAAGTCGATCACAAAATAAAAATTCCACTGAATAGTTACAAAGAGGC
>JAIRLW010000113.1 GCA_031259095.1 Planctomycetaceae bacterium
ATTACAACACCGCCCGAAGAACCGGAAAATCTTATCCTCACAAACATCACCGACAAAACCGCAACATTAACATGGGACGCCGTCGATAACGCAACAAGTTATAAAATTGAAAAATACTACAACGGCAAATGGTCATCCGCCGGAAGTACCAAAGCGGGAGTTACAGAATATACGGTAAAATCACTCAAAACATTAACCGATTACAAATTCCGTGTCATTGCTCTGAACAAATCGGTGAAATCGGAAACAAGCAATGAAGTTGCGGTTACAACCCCGTATGCGATGACCACAACAATTACAAAATCCGGTTTTGCCATTACAAACGGTTACGATTTTGCCTTCATGTTCACCGGCAAAACGCCGCAAGGCAACATCAAAACCATTCCCAAAACCGAAACATTCCAATACGAACTAATCGTTTCCGCCTCCACCAAAACCGACAAAAACACCGGAGAATTACAAGAAAGTATTTCACTCGGAACAATTTCAGTAACACTTTCCGCCGACGGCAAAACCTACACCGCCGAACCCATCCTATTCAGCAAATTAGGAACAATCCCAAATGTAAACTTAACAACATTAAAAACAATTCAATTCCAATTAAAAGTTACCAACCCATCATCAACCTCAACATCCCAACAAGCCTCAACATTTTACACAAAGGTTGCGAAATTAACATTACCGAAATGGTTTGTTTAACAAAATATTTTACTTCGTCCCTTATGTCCCTATCGTCCCCAATGTCCCTTCATGTCCCTCAAGTACAACAATTGACTGAAATGACGCCATTTTCATTAACAAATTTACTTTAACCATATAATTCTATGTCAAACGATTCCATTCAAAATACGAATCCTACTTCACCCGAAACCGACAATTCTGTATCACAAATCCAATTTGATGATTCCCGTGTTAGTGCAACATACGCCAATTTTTGTCGTATAACGGGAACACCGGAAGAGATAATTATTGATTTTGGTCTTAATCCCCAACCGGTCGGCATTCCGTCAACTCCAATTATAGTAACAGACAGGATTGTAACTAATTTCTACACTGCCAAACGCCTACTATTCGCCTTACAAGCCACCATCCAACGCCACGAACAAACCTTCGGCGTCCTTGAAATTGATATCCAGAAAAGAGTCAAACAACAGTAATCAACAGATCCTTGTAAAAAAATATTTATGATCAATTCATTCATAGATGATCACCTGAAACGAATATAGAACCAAAATTATTTGTTGTACCTTAAACTTTTAGAAACTTTTAACTAATTTATAGATTGAATTATAGAAATAGGAGATAAATATGATAGAAAATACACCAGAAAATAGACAGACAATAACTGGATATTTGGAAAGTACTAATGAAGATACATTTATCGACGAATTTATTACACCGTTTTATTCTTCGCATGGATATTATTTATATCGGATTAATTCGCATGGACCGGGTGAAGGTGGTAAAGACTTAATTTTTTATAGAAATGTACCAATTTTTTATGATAATGAATATATCGCCATTCAAGCAAAAGCACAATCAATAACTACTTCTAATGTGGTTGAAATAGTTTCTCAATTAACAAGAGCATTATATTTACCTTTTTCAACAAAATCTGGAAATGGTACTACGATGGCAAATTATGCTATATTGATAAATGCACGTAAAATAAATAATGAAGCTAATGATACAATATGTTCATTTATTTCAAAAAATCCTAATATAAAAATCTTGGCTCAAGAAAATGTATGTGAGTTAATAATAAAAACAGGAATAGCTCCTTCTATACTCTTAGAAAAGTTATCGAAATATATTGATAACAATGAAGATTCATCAACAGAAGACAGGCATGTTTTAAGTATTTTACTAAACAATAATTCTCAAGACATTGAACTTCTTTTTAATGTACAATTACAAGTATTAAAAACGGTGATAAGTGATAAAATAAAAGGTTTAGTAATTGAATATATTTTTAATTATTGGGACAATGACCCAACATGGAGCGGTACTGTCAAACCAATGAAGTGGCTAAATAAATATTTTGACTTTATTCAGCCTCCACAATACAATAAATTGATGAAAGTATTCAATGAACTAACATCGCTCACTCCATCATTTGCCGCACAAAGTGATACCTATAGCATTTCGCGAAAAATAACAACAACGATGGTAAAATCTTTTTTAGATGAATTTATTAGACATTGTTGTGTTTTAGTTTTATATTATAAAAATAATACTGATATATCTATTCTATTGGGCTTACTGAAAAATTTAAAAAATGATGATGAATTAGGAGAGCAATATCGAAATTTAGTAAACGATATTCTGAATTTATATAACAATGGTCCCAAAAATGCAAAACAATCTTATATAAATGTCATGCATCATTTGGGTAATGATATAGACAATGACAATTGAGAGTACCAATGCACTTGTTCACAAACTTTGGAAACTGTATGTCTAATAATAATGAAATGAAACAGAACGCTTTTACTATCATTGATCTGATTGTTGTCATCGTAGTTGTTGTGGTGATTACTGGTCTTGTGTTTCCATCGCTTCAGGCTTCCCGTGAATCGGCAAGACGAACAGCGTGTACTAATCAACTCAAGCGATTGGGAGTTGCTCTCAAGCAGTATCACGATGTTCACAATATCCTGCCAAGTCATAAATTCGGTCCCGGTAGTAATGACCGTATTTCGGCGTTTACGATGTTGTTGGTACATATTGGTCATGAAAATATTTATAGCGAAATTGCCGAAGCAAAATGGCAGGTTCCTTGGAGAAAAGAAAAAGTGGATTCAAAAGGTAAACCGGTTTTAGATGCGGACGAAAAACAGATTCCCGGTTCCTATTGTACAATGATTCCCGAATTTCTCTGTCCAACCGATCCCGCAGGTTTTGACCGTGTTCCGTTTATGCTTGGTTACAATAATTATGTTTTCTCACACGGCGATTGGATTACCGGACAAAATGAAAAATTCAGTCGCGGTGTTTTTACACCGGGTGTTTGGCATACGTTTGATGATGTTGTTGACGGTGTATCAAATACGTTGGCAATGAGTGAACGTTGCACCGCGACTTATCGTGACCGCCAAGTCTATTCAGCGGAAATTCGCGGCGATACAAATAAAGGAATTCAGGAAGTACCGGAACAAATCAGTATCAGAGGCGGTGTTCGTCTTGATATGAAAGAACCGATTAGCGAAGATATTACGAAACAAAATTTGAAATTATGTTTTGATACGGCAAAAGATGGAATGTTTATCGGTGACGAAAATATTCTGAAAATTAACCGTGAATGGTCAGGCGGACGTTGGGCGGATGGACAACATTTTTTCACCATCACCAACACCATTATGCCGCCAAACGGTGCGAGTTGCGCAACAAGAACAAACGATCAATCACCACTTTTAGCTCCGCCGACGAGTTATCATCTTACTGGTGTTAACGCTTTGATGCTTGACGGTCAGGTTCGGTTTATTTCCGATAATATTGATTACGGCAATGATTACACTGGAAAAACCTGCGTTAAAGAAGGTCAATCGCCGTTTGGTGTTTTTGGAGCGTTGGGAAGTATTGCCGACACAAAACAACCTGTAAACACCGAAGTCAAGTAAATTATTTTTGCTCTTGAAATTGACGTATTAACTTCTGATCGGTTTCGGAGAGAGATTTGAGATTCATTGTTCCTGTGTCTCCGGTTTTTGATTGAAATATTACGAGATTATTTTGAATACCGATTAATTTTGCCTCAAATTTTTGTGTTCCTGAAATATCCGTCCAGATTTGGAATCGCTCGTCGGGTACTTGTTCATTATATGATTTCAGTATTCTTTGATCATCAAGGCAGAAACGAGCAATATTCATTGTAGTTATTTTGCCGTCCAACATCTCAAATCGAGCCATTCCATTTTTTACATCAATTAATTTGAGTTCTAGTTTTTGGGTTCCTGCGTTGTCAGTCCATGTATAAAAATCTTTTGTTACATCGCCATCATTATCGTCTTCTTCATCTTCTTCCACAGAACGCCTAAAATAAAACTCTTTAGCAATCCCTTCATGTAATCGTTCGCAATATTTTGTCCGTTGAAAAATCAGCATTCCTGTTACCAGCAACAACGGCAAAAAGAAAGCGAAAAAACAATTACGCATGGAACGATAAGTATAAATTTTCCGTTCCGGCGGCGGATTGAACCAACCGCC